>JAAKFB010000068.1 GCA_011065235.1 Chlamydiota bacterium
CTCATCGCACATCCCTGCTACCAATCCCATATTATCTAAATTTTCACTCGTGATTTTCATAAAGAATAGATTGCCTATTCTTCATGTTTTCTCAAAATTATTTTTTTTGGTGACGAATGACGGATCCAACATGAGAAACCCGAGAGTTTCCAGGTTGGCATTTTCCCTCAGTTGACGGGCATTGATGATCAAATCACTGATTGATGAGGATAAAAAGCAGTAGACCGGGTTAAAGAAGAAAAGGCCAACCGCTGTTGTTGCTAAAGAGGCATTCAGAAGATGGTAGGAGCCTTCAGATAAGTGGCCCTGCTGAATATGCTCAACTGTTTGGGAAAAGTGAGTGACAGATCTTAAAGATGACATCCCCAAGGAAAGGGGGCCGCGAAAGGAACGATGAAGGCTGAGTAGGGGCATGGTGGCAAGAGCAACCCTTTGGCAGTTTTCCCAAACTCCTGGATCTGGCGGACTCTTTTGTAGTGGGAAATCATTGCGGAAATCCCTGTGAAAGGTGACTGGATGATTAATTATTTGCATTTGTGTACATTATAGCATATTTTTTTGTATAAAAAATAGAAAAAAACTTTACTAAATCAACGATGTTGTGAAGATTTTAATCTAAAGTCATCAAAAAAATATACTTTTTTCAAGAATTGTTTTTTATAACATTTCTCATTGTTTTATACAGTATGTTAGTATGAGCGGAGCGCATTTGGAATGCGTCTTCTTTGTTTAATACAGAAATTTTATCCATGACGTAACAAGAAATTTTTTGGGGAGATCGACCCAGAGACAATTGAATAGGTAATTTTTGATAAGTGTCAACTCTCGTTACAGGTTTTGTTATCATGATGACGAAATCTCGGTTCTTCATTTCTGAGGGTATATATGCCGTCTGATTTTCTACGAATAAATTCAAAAAAATAGAGATTTCACATATAGGAGGTTTCAGATTTTCATCACTAAAAGGAAACACACATTCAAACTGCCTTTCTGTGTTGAATTTGATAGACTGAAAAAATATTTTAATTGCTTCTACAAGTTCTTTCTCAGATGTTATGACATGATCACGAAAAAATTCTTTAGTATGGTGATTAGGGGGAACCTCTTGAGAGGGTGCGTATTTTTGAAACAAATTTTTCCACAGCAAATCGTCTTCTGAAATCTGTTTCCATTGTTGAGATGCAGCAGAACATCTGCCCAAGCTTTGAAGGTCTAAAAAAGAAAAAATATTGATAATCATTTCTGTCGATAAGCTATTAAACATGGTTTATTTCCTTGAAAAATTTTTACAAAAGTATAGTTGATTCATGTGTTTTTTTCAAGATGCTTATGGAATTAAAATTCCTGTACTTTGACGATGGGGCTGCTGAAGAAGGGAAGAAATTTCCCCGAGTGAGATCTCGGAAAGAGTGTACGTTTTGGCAAGTATTTCTTTGAAGACATCTAGAAAATGCTCTTTGCTCGGCAAATGCTCGGAGAGGGGGGTGAGGAATGCGTCGTGCGTGCGGCTTTCCCGATATTTGGGAGTTTTTTTGGGGTGGAGTAGCAGGTCCATGAGGCTCTTTTTGTAGTTCCAGAGGAAGGTTGTGTGGTGGAGCCACCGGTCTTTGCGCAGGTATTGGGCATTGCCCCCGATTTTACGCTCTTCAAGGACGTAATCATTTTCGCGCAGGGCAAAGGTGGGGAGCTGGAAGGCTTGCTTATAGAGCGCTTCAGACCAACGCATGATCGGTTCGGGGTAGGGTGCAAAATCGTGAGCGTCCTTTTGAAAGAGGAATGAGATGAAGAGGGTGTCCTCATCGACAACGACGGTGCCACCGCCACTGAAGCGCTTGATCACGGGGATGGGATTTTGGGCGAGCTTTTCCCGGTCGATGAGCTCTTCGGGTTTGCCAGAGATCCCCATGACAATGGCGGGAGGAGAGCCTTCATTGATGATGCAAAAATTGCGCGTATCGAGACGAAGGAGCGCTTCTTCGATCTGCAATTGTTGCAAAATGGGAAAATTTTTGAGGTGTAAGATGTTCACTGGTGGTAGATGCCGAGGATATCTTCGATCTCGACGACTTGGTATTTGATCCCATGAGGTGTGCTGTAGCGAAAAATCACCAAACTTCCGCCTGGCATCAGTTTCATGTCGATCACGCTGGAGATTTTACTGCCATCAGAGAGGTCGAAAAAGACTTTGGAGGTGGATTTTTCTTGGCGGAGCATTTCGAAGGCTTTCATGTAATCGTTCGCACGCTCTTTGGGGTCGATGATCATGACGCTGCGCGACATTTTCATCATTTCACCGATGGCTTCGGTCTCTTTCTTTTGTGTCTGAGCACGAAGCTTTTGCTCCTTCTGCTCAGCTGGCTGCGTTGCGGGGGTTTGGAGGAAAAGAAGAGAGGCTAAGATGAATCCATTCATAGTTTTATTTTGCCCCAATTTGTTTCTTTATTGCCACCATTAAGATCGAAATATCTGCGGTATTCACCCCTGCAAGACGGGAGGCCTGGCCGAGATTGTCGGGCTGGATTTTGAGGAGAACTTCTTTCGCTTCGTTGCGCAGTCCCAAAACGCTACTGAAATCAAAAGTGGGGGGGACTTTGATGTTTTCAATGTGGTCGAGTTTGGCGACCTCTTTCTTTTGCCGCTCAATATAGCCGTGGTATTTGAGCTGCAACTCGATTTGGCGGTTGATCTCGGTGCCGTGGTCTTGGATGCCAAAATCTGTGACGAGTGTTTCATAGGAGACTTCGGGGCGGCAGAGATATTGCGCGAGATTGATAGTGTTCTTGTGGGTTTTTTTTAATAGCTGGATGGTCTCTTCGATGGTCTGTTTTTTGTGGAGGAGTTTTTGGTAGCGCGCTTCATCGATAAGGCCCAATGCGTAGCCGTAGGGGCGCAGACGGAGATCGGCATTATCTTGACGCAAGAGGAGACGGTGTTCGGCTCTACTTGTGAACATCCGATAGGGTTCTTTGTGGTCTTTGGAGATGAGCTCGTCGATCATCACTCCGATGTAGGCGTCAGATCGTTTGAGAATGAAGGGGTCTTTTCCGAGGATGCTATTTGCTGCATTGATCCCAGCCAGGAGGCCTTGCGCAGCGGCTTCTTCATAGCCGGTTGTCCCGTTGATCTGCCCTGCAAAATAGAGACCTGCGATTGTTTTTGTTTCCAGAGTGAGGTGAATCTGTCCGCTTACGACATAGTCGTATTCGATCGCGTAGGCAGGGCGCATCACTTCTGCATTTTCAAGACCTGGAACTGTGTGGAGCATTTGAAGCTGCACATCAAAGGGGAGAGCAGAGGAGATTCCATTGACGTAGATCTCATGGGTTTGGAGTCCTTCGGGCTCGAGAAAGAGTTGATGCCTCTCTTTATCGGGAAAGCGTTGGATTTTCTCTTCGATCGAAGGGCAATAGCGGACGGACGTTCCGGTGAGTTTTGGACGGCGGTCGAGGTTGTCTTCGATTATTTGTTGGGTTTTCCGGGAGGTATAGGTGATCCAGCAGCTGATTTGATCAAGGCGGGGGCCAATGGGCTCGTCATAAGAAAACGCAAGACCTTCATCGCCGGGTTGTTCTTCCATTTTGGTGTAATCGAGACTGCGCGCATGAATGCGGGGTGGAGTACCCGTTTTTAGCCTACCCAAACGAAATCCCAAATCGGAGAGATTTTTGGAGAGGCCTACAGAAGGCGGATCTCCAGAGCGTCCTCCACTGTAAGAGGTCTGCCCAATGTGGATGAGTCCCTTCATGAATGTGCCGGCAGAGAGGATGACCGTTTTTCCCACGTAGGCGATCCCTTCTTTGGTGCGCACTCCTTTGACTTGATTATCTTCGATGACTAGGGATTCAGTGGTTCCTTGCTTGAGAAAAAGATTGTCAATCTCTTCGAGATAACGCTTCATCGTTTCTTGGTAGGCAAATTTATCGGTTTGGGCGCGAGGCGACCAGACAGCGGGACCTTTTGAGGCGTTGAGCATCCGGAATTGGATGGCACATTTGTCGGCAATTTTTCCTTGGATGCCGCCGAGAGCATCGATCTCGCGGACGAGATGTCCTTTTGCAGTTCCGCCAATGGCAGGGTTGCAACTCATTTTCCCGATCGTGTCGAGGTTCATCGTCAGAAGGAGCGTTTTTACGCCCATGCGCGCGCATGCACATCCAGCTTCACAACCAGCATGCCCAGCTCCTACAATGATGACATCAAAAGTTTCGGGATAAAACAAATTACTTTTTCTTATGACGATCGCGGCGACGGCGTTTTTTTCGCTTATGCTTAGCAATCTTTTTTTGACGTTTTTTCTTTACCGATGACATTAGAACTCCAGTGACTCCAAAGGAGACAAGTTTAGTGGAATTCTCTCTATTTGTAAAGATTAGCCTGGTTATGGCATAGTTTTGACTCAGAGGTCTATTTTGACATCCCTAATCGAATTCAAATCTGTGTCCAAGCGCTACTACCTGCAAAAACAACGCGATGTCCATGCCCTTCGTCATGTAAATTTAAGTATTGAAAAAGGGGATATTTTTGGAATCATCGGCTTTTCTGGAGCGGGAAAGTCGACTTTTTTGCGTTGTCTTGCCACTTTGGAAAAACCCTCTTTCGGGCAGATTTTCATCCACGGAGATGAGATCACAAAGCTCAGCGAAGCTGCACTTAGAAGCGTACGCCTGCAGATGGGGCTCATTTTTCAAAATTTTAATCTATTTTCTGCACGCACAGTACGCGAGAATATCGCCTATCCGATGGAAGTCGCAGGCCTTCCCAAACAAGAACAAGGGCTTCGCATCAGTGAGCTCCTGGGGCTTGTCGGCCTTGAAGAGCAAAAAGATGCCTATCCCGCACAACTCAGTGGCGGGCAAAAGCAGCGGGTCGGCATCGCACGTGCCCTTGCCAATCAACCCGAAATTCTCCTCTGTGACGAGGCGACTTCATCGCTCGATCCCAAAACGACACGAGAGATCCTCGCATTGATCAAAGATTTGCAAAAGCGGCTCGACTTGACAGTTGTTCTCATCACCCATGAGATGGAAGTAGTGAGACAGATCTGCAACAAGGTGGCGGTCCTGGAAAATGGAGAAGTAGTCGAACAAGGCAAAATCTCTGAAGTTTTTGTCGAACCCAAGCACAGTGCAACAAAACAATTCGCCCTGAAAACGATTCATGAAATCCCCACCCACCTAATCTCAGGAAAGGGAAAAGTCCTCCACTTGCACTTCAAAGGAGAAAAAGCGGATCAACCCGTCATCACCCAAATGGTGAAGCGCTTTGCAGTCGATGCGAACATCCTACTTGGCTGGATCGACTCGCTCCAGACGGTCACCGTGGGCAATCTGATCATCGAATTGACAGGTGAGGCAATCGAGGACGCCATCGCCTTTTTGCGCGCGCAAGACGTGAGCGTTGAGGAGGTCGAAACATGAGCCTGCTCCTTTCTGCACTTGTGGATACCTTTTATATGGTATTCACTTCAGCCTTTTTTGCCGCGCTCATTGGGCTTCCCATTGGAATCATCCTTTTCATCACCGCCAAAGGGCAAACCCTGACCTATAGAATCCTCGGGACCATCGTCAATATTGGCCGTTCGTTTCCGTTTGCTATTTTGCTCATCGCCCTCATCCCTTTTACTCGATTCATTGTGGGAACGAGTCTTGGAACCACCGCATCGATTGTGCCCCTCTCGGTTGCCGCGGCGCCCTTTTTTGCTCGCCTTGTCGAATCTTCTCTGCAAGGGATCAGTCCCAGTCTCATTGAAGCGGCCACTGTGATGGGTTCAACACCGATGCAAATCATCCGCAAAGTGCTCATCCCAGAAGCACTGCCCTCACTGATCAACAATTTCACCGTCACGCTCATCAATCTCGTTGGATACAGCGCTATGGCAGGCCTTGTCGGCGGCGGCGGACTCGGTGCCGTTGCAATCCAGTATGGTTATTTGCGATTCAATGCCGCCATCATGTTTTGGACCGTTTTCTTGCTCATCCTCCTCGTTCAACTCATCCAATGGCTTGGCAATAAATGGACTCAATCTCTTCTGAAAAAAAGAGGCCTATTGTGAAAAAATTTCTAATTCTCCTTATTTTGGCATTTGGCTGCACAAAAAAAGATGATGCCATGACCCTGAAAGTAGCGGCAACGCCCGTTCCACAAGCCCAAATGCTCCACTTTGTAAAGTCTGAGCTCGAAAAAGAGGGAATTAAGCTCAAAGTAATCGAGGTAGATGATTACAATATTCCCAATCGTGCCCTTGCAGAAAAGGAAGTCGCTGCGAATTTTTTCCAGCACATCCCCTTCATGGATGAGCAGATCAAAAATTTTGGCTATAAGATCCAATGCTATGCCCGCATCGAACTCGAGCCGATGGCCATTTACTCCGACAAGATCGCCTCTCTCAAAGACCTGAAAAAAGGGGCCACCATTGCCATACCCAATGATCCTACCAATGAGTTCCGCGCTTTGTCCATTTTGCAAAAACAAGGGCTGATTGAAATGCGTCCCCATGCAAAGCTCACCGCGACAGTTGCCGACATTCAGAGCAATCCCCTCGATCTCAAGTTCCGGGAGATAGACGCAGCTCTTTTGACACGCGCCCTTCCCGATGTGGATGCAGCGGCCATCCCCACCAATTTTGCTCTCCAGCTGGGCTTAAATCCCTCCAAGGATTCTCTTGCGATGGAGAGCGTCGATTCTCCCTACGCCAATATCATTGCCATTCGGATTGGGGATGCAGATGATCCTCGTCTAGAAGTCCTCAAAAAAGTGATGCTATCAGACAATATGCGCACCTTTATCGAAGACACGTACAAAGGCGCGATCATTCCCGTGTTGAAAGATTGTCCCTGATTGAGTTTCATTTAGTCTTTGTCTCTACTTTATATGGCTCGTTTCTTGACAAAAAAAAATTATTCTGTACAATGTTTCTCGTTTTTCAACCACAATCATAAAGGATGGAATATGTCTATACAACCAACTTCCCCTTATAGCGCTTCTAATAGAGAGGAAACAGCTACGAATTCAACCGGTTACACCAAAGCGAGCGATAATAGCGTTGCGCAAACAAATATCCAAAATAATCACACGAACAAAGGATTAGGCCCTGTCCAAACAAGTGGAGTTATCTTAGGTGCATTAGCTGTAGGATATGAAATTGGTACGGCTGATACCAATAGTAATTCCTTGGCAGGAAGAGCAAAGAGGTTCATAACAGGAGCAAAAACAGATAAACCTACCTAAGTGGGTCACCAAAAAGCTCTCTGTGCGGCATTTACTTAATCTGAGTTTCGAGTTTTAGGCGTTCATAAAAGCAGCCTCCATTTTCACGAAAAGATTTAATGGAGATTTCTATTACCCCGATCCAGACGACTCTTTTGAAGCAGGCTAGCACCTTCAGCTCCTGAAGGTGCTAAGGATCTATGAGGCTTGCTCGGTAATTTCTTGCTGACGTAGGTCAATAAAGCGTGCCTGGTTGTGTAAGATATCAGAATCCCCAAAACGCTGGATCGCTTGTGATGCAAAATATGCAAGCGCTGTGAATGAAACGATTTGGATAGCTCCAAGTGTCAGTAATGAGCACGAGGAAAATACCCATAGCAATTCCTCAGTAAATTCAATAAAGAAAATCAGTGAGAAAATTCCCGTTGCAAATGCTGCAATAGTGCACGCAATCCCCTTCATGCCTTCGACGGTACTTTGGGTCCTCTTTTCTGCCGCTAAAATTTGGCAGTCGCGCTTCCCTTGAAGGTCTTGTAAATTGGGTGGGGCTAATGTGGTTGGTTGTGTCATCGATTATCTCCTTTTAAAGTTTTAGTTTAGATGAACGGTGTTCATTATAACAAACTGGGAATTATTGTGGATATATTAAAATTACTTTAAATAAAAGCGAGCGCCTAGGAAACTAGGCGCTCAGGGAAATTATCAGCCAGCTTTAGTACTAAAGAAATATTGACCGAATTTCTCATGGGCTAAATAGCCTGCAGCTCCACCCACGATCAGACCACCGATGCTTGCAGTGAGTGCGTGGATAGGGGGAATCAAAGCCAAGGGAAATGTAAGAAGTGCCGTGGCGATCGCTCCTACCTGGTATGCAAGGAGGGTAACTCCAGTGAGGAAGAGCACTCCTGTTGTGATTTTAGCGACTTTGAGGCCCTTTTTAATTTGTCCTATACGAGAAGCGGTTTGCTTTGTGTCAGTAAGAGTACATGCTAAAGAAAGAGCACTTGATGCTGAGGTGCTTGCTGCTGGGGAACTTGATGATGCCATTTTTTTCTCCTTTTTATTAATGGAACGCTAATAGTTTACCATTTTTATTTAATTAATGGCAAATGCGATTAAAAAGTTTAATTACCAAAGAGGGGTGTTTTTGAGCCGAAAAATGAGCTCTTGAGGATCTTCAATTTTTTCGTTTACCTCACATTCCGCACCAGAGGTGTTTTAGATTCGAATTTAGCTGTTTTTCAGCTGAATTTGCAAATTTTGCGGCAATATTAGGGAATATTGCCCAGAATTTGTCAAATTTAGATCAAAATT
>JAAKFB010000069.1 GCA_011065235.1 Chlamydiota bacterium
CAAACCCTCTCTGACCTCAATGCATTGGTCCCAAATTTAAACCCGAAAGAGATGGACAACTTGCTCAAATGTCTCCCTGAGGCATTAAAACATGCAGGCAGCTTGAAAAAAGAACAAGCCGAGCTTAGTTCAGCGCTTGGCAACTGGCATCTAGAACATTGACTAGGAAACGACATGCATTATTGTGGGATCGCGCTAAATATCGAAGAGGCTCAAGAGCGCCATCAATGGATATCATCCATTCTCATTCGTTGGACCTTAGAAAGAGCTATTCATAAAAAGCTTCTTGAGCATGCCTATCGCACGGCAGATCCGGAAAAATTCAATGCTATTTTGGATGATCTTCAACATCTCAAGTCTTTTTGTGGAGTGCAAAAAGATTTCAATGCACTGATTGATCAAGCTTACCAAGTTCTTACGGAAGCGCCCATAGAATCACGTCTCGAATCTTTTAAGGTGTGTACAGAAAAGCTTCGCTCAATAAACCAAACACTTTCAGAACCTGGATATATATCTCAAAAATATCGGCATGCCCTTAAAAAGTATCGTAACCAATTCAATACCTCTAATCCGCCAACGATGCTTGACCTCTTCAAAGAACTCTTTGAAATCTTTTTAGAAGACGCTTTCCTCCTTGTCGGGTCTCCACCTTGCGGTTATGATTTAAGAGCTCTCGGCTCCGTAGCCAAAAAATCCCCCTGCCCCTACTCAGATTTGGAATGGTTCATCCTGATTGAAAACAAAAAACACCTCTCCTATTTCCAAAATTTAGCAGAAGTGATCGAGCTGCAATTCATCTCCCTTGGAGAGACTGCCGCTGGAGTAAATATCCCCGTATTTACAGCCCTTGGCCCTAAGCATCGTTCCGGGCTCCACATAGAACCTGGAGCCAATCCAGCCCTCAAATCCAACACTGTTGAGCTCATTTCCGAGCCTGTAGAGCTCGCAAATAGTATTTCTGAGGAGAATATCAATAACAATGACGATCTTGCAACATCGCTTTTGCAATCAGTATCTTTAAAGACTAATGACTCAAGCTTGCATGCGAGTTTCCAATCCCAAATCGATCCTGAAGTTCGCAAGAAAAAAGCTCTCGAAGCAATTGAGGATCGCAAAGCTCTCTACGCTCAAACATGGACTGCAGATCCTGAGCAGCTTCAAGAATATAATCTTAAAACCGAGTTCATCACCTTCTTAAACTTCCTGATATCGGATTTTGGGCTCTATTTTGGGATAGAGGCAACTTCTCCCGAGGAGATCCTCCACGAGCTTAAGAAGATAAATATTCTTGAAGATGCTGAGCTGATTGAACAGGTCTTCAAACAAATCTACACCATGAGAATCCAACTCCACCTTCAAGCTAGTGAACAAAAAGACACGGCATCAGCCATATCTCTGGCTCCTAATGAACGAACCTTTTTGTGCATGACCTACCGCTTCATCCTCAAACCCCTATACAACTGTATCGATAAAGTCCTCGAAGGCCGCGCAATAAATTTATTTGCAGAAGCACCGCAATGCAACACGAAGGAAGAGCTAAAACCTTTAATCAAGAGTTTTGTCCAAGCTATTCATAAAATCAACCCTCCTCCTGAGAAATACCATGACTACCTTATCCAAATAGAAGACTCCTCTCTTCGTTGTGCATACCTAGAAGCCTTAGAAGAACTCCATGTCGACATTGCCGCTTTAGCTCAAATCCCAGCAACAGATGGTTTTCGGTATGCACAAGTGCAAGATACGCTAGCACTTGAGCAAGCCCTCAAGAAAATTACAACTCAAGATCCTTCAGATGTCCAAGTGACAAGCCCTTCTCTTGGAAAAGTCTATCTAAAGCCACAAGTTGCAGATCAAATCTTAGACTGTATTTGGGACATAAGACGCCTATACAAAGATTGCCTCCACCCTGTGGCTTCTCTTACCGATCCTCAGCTCCATTTCAAACAAAAGCCCAACCACCCTTTGCTTGAGTATGCCATCCATACTTTGACCTACCGCATCATGGGAAGAGCCACCCCTCCAACAGAGCTTGCACGCTTCGAAGTGAGAGGTAATATTTATCCAGTCTTAATCTCTCGAACCATTATAGGATCCAGGCTTAAAACGGTTTCTCTTGGCAATATAGACTCCGCACATCTGACATGGATGCTCCTATGCGCGATCCTGACAAGGCCGGGAGATGGAAAAGGCGCCAACTACATCTTAGGGGTAGATGGAAAAATCTACTGCATCGATAACGACGTCTCCTTAGTGGAGTTGATGAGTAGTGGACGCTTGTTCAAACAAACCAACATCTGCTCTCTCCTTTTTTGCGTGAGCCAAGAGCCCCTTGACAAAGACACCCTGATCAAATTCACAGAGCTAGACCCAGAAAGTATCCTTCATAGCTGGATTGAAGAGCTCATCGAAAAAGAAAAAGAGTACACACGCCTCTTTACAAAAGAGGAAAGAAAAAAACTCTACGAAGAAGATAAAGAAAACCGCTTCACCCCTTTCCTCCTCCTCAAAGAAGGGGCGATTAGCACCCTTCGTCTGCAATTCATCCACCTCCAACAAACTCTCAAAGCCCGCCTAAACAACCCCCTCTATGCACAAGATCTCCTCCAAATGCTCATCAGCATCAAAGATACCCCGCAGCAAACCTCTGGGATCCAAGTCGCCAAGCAATATGCAAAATCCTCGACGAAAACCCCCTCCGAGAGATTGAAAGCTGCCACAGGCGTTGCCGCACAGTCCAAGTCCACCTCACAAACCATGGAAGCGACCTTTGGAAAAATCCTTACTTTTGAGGAGATAGAAAAAAGAGATGAATACAGCTTAGAAAAAGCCAAAGAAGAGCTTTCTTTCCTCATTGTCCACAGGTACACCAACACAGAAAATGCCACCCTCCTGCAAAAAGGCAATAACGGATCGCTACACGTCCCTTTTGAAGCGATCACACAAGGACAAGAACCTGATCTTTCTCGGCAAGAACTCATCTTAAAAGCTCTGCATTTACACATCGAATTGAAACATTTTCCAAAACCCCAAGAAGTGACCCTCTCTCACTGCGCAGCGCTAAAAAACGTCGACCTGCTCCCTTTTTTAAGCAACAACCTCCGCTTCCTAGACTTAAGGAATTGCCCGAAAATCACCGGAGCAGCTATCGAACAGATCGCAAAACGCTGTCCCAATTTAGAAGAGCTATATCTCAGCGGCTCTGGAATCGATGCAGTTGCAGGTTATGGTATTGCTTCCTGGCAACCTCTTAATATGCCAAAACTTCAAACCCTTCACATCGCTCGCTGTAAAAAACTAGAAACCATTAAGCTAAATGCTCCAGAGCTTCGCATGCTTAAAGCAGATAAATGTCATAATCTAAAAGAAACAGACATTGGGGTTGCTTTTCTATATGCAGAAGTCAAATTAAAAGACTGCCCACTAAATAGCGTAAATCTTGAATTGAATTTTAACAGCCTAGAAATTAATATCCAAGAAGTTTTATTAAGAATTCTATCTATTAATCCAAACCCCATAAGCAAGAGAAACCCTGTTCTTTATCAGTTTTTCTGTAAGCAACTAGGGCAAAATGAAGTTACTAAACTCATAAAAGAGGAACAAAATCAGCCATTAACTACACTACATCTCTGGCGCAGGCAAATTGGAGCTCAGACAGCAAAAGCCCTTGCGGCTTCTCTTAGGGTGAATCTAAGCCTTGAGAGTCTTAACCTCCCAGAAAACAAAATCGGAGCAGAGGGAACAAAAGCATTTGCGGCTTCTCTTGAGATAAATCAAACCCTTCAAAGGCTTGACCTTTCGGATAATCAAATCGGAATCAAGGGAGTAAAAGCTCTCGCGGTTTCTCTCGAGAAAAATCAGGCTCTTCAGCAGCTTGTCCTTACAGGCAACAAAATCGGAGCTGAGGGAGCAAAAGCACTTGCGGCTTCTCTTGAGAAAAATCAGACTCTTCAGGGGCTTAGCCTCAGCCACAACGAAATCGGAGTCCCGGAAGCCAAAATACTTACCGCTTCTTTAAAGATGAATTACACTCTCAAGGAACTCAATCTCTGGGGTAACAAGCTCGAAAATGAGGGAGCCGAGGTGCTTGCGGCTTTTCTTGAAACAAATCAGACTCTTCAGATACTTTACCTTCCGGCTAATGGAATCGGAGTCAAGGGAGTAAAAGCTCTCGCGGTTTCTCTCGAGAAAAATCAGACTCTTCAGGAACTTTATCTTGAAGACAACAATATCAGAGCCGAGGGCGCAAAAGCGCTTGCAGCTGCTCTTCAGGTAAATCGGGCTCTTCAGATCCTTAGCCTCGAGCACAACGAATTCGGAGCCGAGGGCGCAAAAGCGCTCGCTGTTTCTCTTGAGACAAATCAATCTCTTCTGGAGCTTAGACTCCTTTTTAACGAAATCGGAGAAGAGGGCGCAAAAGCTCTCGTGACTTCCCTTGAGAAAAATCAGGCCCTTCAAAAATTTAGGCTTTCCTTCGAAAGAATCGGAGACGAGGGAGCAAAAGCGCTTGCGGCTTCTCTTGAGAAAAATCGTACTCTTCAGGAACTTGAGCTCAGTTACACCAAAATCGGAAACAAAGAAGCAAAAGCGCTTGCGGCTTCTCTTGAGAAAAATCATACTCTTCAGAGACTTAAGCTCGATGGCAACCAAATCGGAGACGAAGGAGCAAAAGCACTTGCGGCTTCTCTTGAGAAAAATCATACTCTTCAGAAACTTATGCTCTGGAGCAACCAAATCGGAGACGAAGGAGCAAAAGCACTTGCGGCTTCTCTTGAGAAAAATCATACTCTTCAGAAACTTGAGCTCTGGGGCAACCAAATCGGAGACGAAGGAGCAAAAGCACTTGCGGCTTCTCTTGAGAAAAATCATACTCTTCAGAAACTTGAGCTCTGGGGCAACCAAATCGAAGACGTAGGTAAAGAAGCGCTGCTTGAGCTACAAAAAAAGAAGCCTAACTTAGAAATCAACTTCTAAAAACTGCTGCAAATCTATAAAAGAACGTCAAAAAAGTAGTTAAATATTTCTCTTGATGATACATTCTTTAGAGAAATTTCATCCAAGGGGTAAACAATGGCTAATATCACAGGAAGTTATACTCAGCAATCTTCTCTCCCAAATGGCATAAAGAGTTTTCATCCACACCCCAAGTCTCCTTGGAAATTAAGTGAAGGGCTTTTAGACCACATGCAAGTGAGCCTTGATACAAACGGATCATGCCGCAGTTGTGAAGTTCTGCGCACAGATCCAGAGTACGATTTTGTTTTAAAATGCTTTATGCACCATAAACCTCCTGGGCTCGGAATTTCTAAGATCACGGCTCTAGACAACAGCTCCTTGACTCAGTTATTTGAGAGCTACCTTTCCATTATGAATGGGGAGGTTGATAAATTCCCTCCTTCTTGGGCAATTGAAAGCTTGGCAGACCAGCGCAAAGAAGCCCATAAGCGCTGGAAAGCGTTGAGAGATCAATTTCAACCTCTTGAAGTGGAACTGGGTAATAACAATAACAACAAGCCGCAGCTTCTTTCTAGTCGGCTTGCCATCCTTCCTCTATTCCACGGCAGTGATTTGAAAAAGTGTGACTCGATTGGATCGACTGGATTCACTTACTTTGGAAAACAAGGTGGGCTTCACATTGGGAGTACAGATCCTGGCATTTTTGGCAGTGGCATTTACTTTACCGACAGCGCCCGCTATGCCGCCATGTATAGCCCTGGAAGCATACTTCTATCTTTTGTCTCGATGCGCCCTCCTTATCCTGTGGTTTCCGATACAGCAGTCCTAGAAGATGAGTGCTCTGATATGAAAAAACTTCAAAGCATGGGGGCTTACCGCGATTACAATGCCCATTTTATTCCTGTTCAAGCTAGAAATGATACAACCTTGAATTACTACCCATCACTTAGAGGGCATTCGCCTACTTGGGACGAGTTTGTTGTGTTCCATGCCTCTCAAGCACTACCTCGCTTTCGTATAGAGATGAGCGCTGAGCTCTTAAAAAACCCAGATGAACCCTTTAGCTTTGAAAGTGCTTTAAAAGCCTGCCAGGAAGGTAATGACTTACTTTCTAAATGGATCCAAGATGATCCAACAAGGTTAACACAAAAAACAGAAGCTGAAGATACTTGGCTTCACATTGCTGCTCGTTATGGAAGAGACAAACTGGTAACTTTTTTGCTAAAAGATAATACTTTACTCAATCTGACGACAGTCAATGGTTGGAATGCCTTTCATTTTGCAGCAGCGGGCGGACACATCGAAGTAGCACGCCTTCTGCTTGAGCGCAAGCCCGATTTTATAAATACAGAAACGCCTAGAGGGGCTTTTCCAATCCATCTCGCAGCAGAAAATGGACATCTTGACTTCATGCAATTCTTGCACGATTGCGATAAAAAACTCGCCTCCCAGCTTTCGACTATAGGGGGATGGTCTATTCTGCATTTTGCAGCATTTATTGGAGATCTTTCTTGTTTGCAGTGGGCTTTCAAAAAAACCAATAAAAATCTATGCGATACAGACGGAAATAATGCCTTGCATTTAGCAGCGGAAAGGGGAAATACGCAGGCAACAACGTTTCTTCTAGACAAAGATTCGCTCCTTTTCAAAAAATTGAAAGATCAAAAGAATCACAGTGGGCATACTCCCCTTCTCTCAGCGGCTCATCACAATCAGGTATCGACACTTAAACTATTACTTAAGCATAAAGTGAACATCAAAGATGTTGACACCGATGGATATATGCCTATCCATTGGGTGTGTAAACGAGGATCTCTAGAGGGACTAGAAGCCCTTATTGCACACAAATCCCCTCTCGATCCAAAGGGACTTTATGGAAGAACCCCTTTGCATATGGCATCTTTTAATGGACGCCATCCGCTTGCGCTAAAACTTCTTGAAATGGGAGTTGATGTTAATGCTCAGACAGATCAGGACGATGCTTGTAAAACTCCTCTACACGATGCTGTTATTCACAATGATTTCAATATGGTCCAAACGCTGCTTGCGAATGCGAAAATCGATGTTAACTTAAGAGATATTCAAGGACACACCCCTCTTTGGCATGCTGTTTACAATGGAGATATCCGAACCATTCTCATCTTGATGCAACATCCCAGTTACCGCAAACCATTGGAAGAGGACGATCCCAATTCTATTGCAGAGCTATACAAGCTAAAAACCCTAGGAGACCCAACTGTTGTAGCAAAAACCCTCAAAGATAACTCTTAAGGATCATGGTCACTCCTGTCATCCCTTTAACTGGATCTCTTTCGAAAGTCCAAGCTCCCAAGGCATTTCACATATTTTTGGTTGAGATCCAGTCTTTCACTGAAAAAACTTCCCTACTGGAAATTTCTCAAACCCTCTCCGAGCTCACAGCATCGATTCCAAATTTAGATCAGCAGCAGATGCGCACGTTGCTCATCTGTCTGCCTGAGGCGCTAGCACATGCCAGCAGCTTGAAAAAAGAGCAGGCTGAGCTCAGCTCAGCCCTCGGCAATTGGAATCTAGACACTTCTCTAAAGAAGGCAATGTCTTATTATGGAATCAGCTTAAACATCGAAGAGACTCAAAAGCGTCATGAGTGCGCATCTTCTATTTTCATCCGTTGGACTTTAGAAAAGGCTATCTATAAAAACCTTTTAGAACATGCCTATCGTTGGAAAGAGCCGGAAAGGTTCAATGCTATTTTGGATGGCCTTCAACGTCTAAAACCCTTCTGCAGCGAGCAAAAAAACTTCGATGCTCTCCTTGATCAAGCCTACCAAGCACTCGCAGAAGACCCCAAGGAATCAAACATGCAACTTTTTAAAGAGTGCACAAAAAAACTTCGCTCAATAAGCTACACGCTCTCACAAACTGAGTATGCCACCCAAAAGTATCGGACTGCCCTTGAAGACTACCGGAAGCAATTTGAGACCTCTGATCTGTCAGAAATGCTTGACCTCTTCAAAGCACTCTTCAAGGTTTTTCTAGAAGATGCCTTCCTCCTTGTCGGGCCTCCACCTTGTGGCTATGACCTAAGAGCTTTGGGTTCCTTAGCAAAAGAATCTCCTTGTCCCTACTCAGATTTGGAATGGTTCATCCTGATCCAAGACAAAAAACACCTCCCCTATTTTCAAAATTTAGCAGAAGTGATCGAGCTGCAGTTCATCTCCCTTGGAGAAACTGCCCCCGGAGTAAGCATTCCCGTATTTACGGCTCTAGGGCCCAAACATCGTTCCGGGCTCCACATCGATCTCGGAGCTAATCCAGCCATCAAACCTAATATAGATCTCGAATCCAATACAGTTGAACTGATTAGCGAACCTGCAGAATTAGCTAAAAGTATTTCTGTGGAAAATACCAATAACAACGACGATCTTGCAACCTCGCTCTTGCAGTCAGTATCTTTAAAGACTAATGACCCAATTCTACAATCTAAATCGGAAGAAGT
>JAAKFB010000007.1 GCA_011065235.1 Chlamydiota bacterium
CGGTTCAGATCTTGAGGATTTTTCCGCAGTAGATATTCCTGCAATATCTACAAGGGAAAATCATCGAGAGATGAATCGATTTTTCCCTCGAGGATTGCCCAAGTTATTTCTTTACGGGCCCTATGTTCGATGCCCAAGAGGAAAGGACACTTGCCGAAACTCTTGAAGAATTCGACATAAATCTCTAGACATTCGCTAACTGCGTAGGAGACTTCTCGAGGTCAATGAGCTTGCTCGCCTCGATTGCATAGATCTCAGCAGGTTCGATCAGATCGCAGAGATTCTTGAGGCTCGTGCATTCTACGACGATAAAATCGACATCGGAAAGTGAGGAAAGCAGCGAGATAAATTCTCTATCGGGCTGGTGTCCGCGCAAATAGAGGACGAGTTTGTTTTCAGGGTCCTTAGCGGCTAGCTTGCGCAAGCTTTTGAAAACTGCTGTCGACATCCCGTGATTGCTCTCTAAGCTCAGCACACTACATCGCTTGCCCTTGAGGGACTGCTGGAGTGCAAACATGTGCTGTCCATCGAAAATCTTGTTCTCGACGTCGAACTCCATGAGCCGATCAGCCATGTCGGAGAGATTGATCAGGGCGCAGCCAATCCGCTCAATCGCCATTCCAGCTGCAATGTTAGCCAGCTGGGCGGCATAGCGGATATCGAGACCATTGGCAAGGGCAACGCTCAACATTGAAAGGACAGTATCACCTGCGCCTGTGACATCTTTCACCTCTTTAGAACGGACCGGGAAATCAAACCGATCGCCATTGCGATTGAACAGTGAAATCCCCTCTTGAGAACGGGTGATCAATAGTTGCTCGACTCCGCAAGTTTTGAGAATCGTGGCCGATACTTCATCGAGGGAAATTTCTTGGGGAAGACGTGCAGCTGCATACGCTTCCGAAAGATTCGGTTTAATAATAGTCGCACCGCGGTACTTGGTAAAATCGATTCCCTTTGGGTCGACAATGACTGGCACATGGCGCGCTTTGGCCATTTCAATCACCACACCTAAAAGTGTATGGGATAGAAATTCCTTTCCATAATCGGAGATCGCCACAATTTGGCAATCTTCCATCAAGTCGGGAAGCTTGCGGATCACTTCCTGCTCGAGCTCTTCTGGAAGGGAGGTAATCGTCTCAAAATCGACGCGCAGCACTTGTTGGGAATCGGCAATAAATCGGTTTTTCACCGGTGTTTTATAGCGTTTCTGATAAACAAGTCCACCGACATCTACCATTTCGTTTTCTAAGGCGTTGCGGATTTCTTCTCCTGCAAAGTCCCGGCCCACACGTCCCACAACGGTGACTTGTGCTCCAAGAGATCGCAAATTGAGGACCACGTTCCCCGCTCCACCTGGGAGACTCTCTTCCTTGTGGGCATTGAGCACAGAGACGGGAGCTTCTGGTGAAATCCGTTGGATTTTTCCCGTCGTGTAGGTATCTAACATGAAATCCCCGATCACCAGAACTTTTGCCGGGCCGAGCCTACTGAGCATTCCTATGAGTTTTACCATCGCTTATCCTCTAAAAGGTATCCTTGGACATAGTCTTTGACTGCGTCTTCAATGTTATAGATCACAGCGTGTCCATGTTTTTCGAAATATTTTTGCATATCTGCGCACGTATAGTTTTGGTATTGCGAGACGAGGCTCTTTGGCATGTCCACGTACGCAATGTTCTTCTTTTTCCCCGCTGCTTGGAATAAAGCACTTGCAAGCTGATTCCACGTGGTCGGTTCTCCCCTGCCAATATTAAAAATTCCGCAAATATTATTGAACAAAAAATCACACGTCATGCGTGCTGCATCTTTGACATAAATAAAATCGCGGCACTGGTCCCCATCGGAAAAACGCTCTGGATCAGATGATTTGAAAAGATGCACCACTCCTTCTTGCTCTATTTTTGGAAGCATCTTGAAAACCATCGACGCCATATGGCCTTTGTGGTTTTCATTCGGTCCAAAGACATTGAAGTACTTAAGTCCGACGATCTGATCGAGATAGCCCCGTTGCTTCACCCAAAGATCGAATAGGTGTTTGGAAAATCCATAGAGATTGAGCGGGCGTAATGCGTCTAATTGGTCAATGTCATCGGAAAAGCCCTGGCTTCCGTCGCCATAGGTCGCAGCTGATGATGCATAGATAAAGCGGATACCATTCTCGAGGGCGATCTTGCACAATTTCTGTGTGTAGCGGAAATTGTTCTCCATCAAAAAATTGCCGTCTTTTTCAAGCGTATCTGAACATGCTCCGAGGTGGATGATGCCTCCCACTTCGCCTGCTCGATTTTCTAGCCAAGAAAACAAGGTGTGTTTGGAAATGAAGTCTTCGAACTTTTTTCCGAAGAGGTTTTTCCACTTTTCAGTAGTTTCAATATCGTCGACAAGAAGAAGACGATGATATCCTAAGTCATTGAGATGACGGGTGACAGCTGAACCGATAAAACCGGCAGCCCCCGTAATCACGAGAATGCGATCTTTCATGGATTCAATATAGCTTAAGGATTAAATTTTGTACCAGCTTCGTTCATTGCGATACAAAAAACGTGCAGGAAAAAACGTGGTATCCACAAGTTGAGGTTGTTTGATCGAACCAAAACAGAAAAATGCCGTTCCACTTCCCGTCATTTGTACGCGCTCAAATCCCAAACCAAAAAGATCGGCTTTGAGTTGCTTTAATGGGGGAACGAGTTTGAATGCTACATTTTCGAGATCGTTGAGAGCGTGGGAGTCAAGAGATTCCAAATTGAGCGCTTGAAAAACGGCTTTTGTGGAAAGACCTGCTTTGGGTTTCGCGATCCAAAGGGGCTTGGCCTCTACAGGTGGTAGAGGAGTGAGAATCTCCCCAATCCCCTCGCAGTAAGCCCGTCCATGAGAGAAGAAAAAAGCAACATCCGCTCCGAGCTCTGCAGCCCACTTTGTGAGTGTTTCTTCATCAATGCCTGTTTGCATGAGCTGATTGAGCCCCCATAGCGCTGTGGCGGCATTACTACTACCTCCACCGAGGCCTGCTTCTAGAGGAATTTTCTTCTCTAGTTTGAAGGAAAACGGTTGATCGATTCCCGTTTTTTCACGAAAGAGATCCGCAACGCGCAAGACGAGATTGGAAGAGTCGATAAAAACATTACAAGAGAAGGTCTCTTTTTCTGCTAGAGAAAGAGTGAGCGTATCACAAAGATCGATCGCCTGATAGAGGGAGGAGATCTCGTGATAGCCATCCGGGCGCCTTTTCAGCACCCGGAAAAACAAATTGAGTTTTGCAGGTGATAGAAGTGTTAACCGATCATCCACCAGTCTTTTCTTCTGGAGCGATCTCGATTGTAATTTTTGCAGGCACTCCCTCTTTCAATTTCAGCTCCACTTCATGAACACCGATTTTTTTGATCCCTTTGGGAAGAATCACATTGCGGCGATCTAAAACGATGTTGAGTTGGTCTTTGAAAAATCCCACCACATCTTGCGCCGAAACAGAGCCATACATGTGGCCTTCTGCGTCGATTTTCACTTGTGTTTTGAGAACTTTTCCGACGAGTTCTTTCGCGAGTGCTACAGCATCTTTCTTATCGGTGACCGCTTTTTTCGTACGCTCTTCTTTCAAGCGTTCTTGAAGGCGGACGAGGTGTTTTTCGGCGATGATCGCCTTCTTTTGAGGAAAGAGGAAATTACGCGCAAAGCCCGGTTTTACAGAAACGATATCTCCGCTGCGCCCCACTCCATCAACGTCATCTAAAAGTAGTAGTTGGTTTTTCATCTAATCTCCTTATTCGCTAGCAACAAACGGCAAAAGAGCCATGTAGCGTGCTTTCTTAATTGCTCTGGTCAACATTCTCTGATGGCGTAGAGAAACCCCTGTAATACGACGGGGGATAATTTTCCCTCTCTCTGTCACAAATTGCGAGAGTGTATCGATATTTTTGTAATCAATGTGTTTGATTCCAGCTGCTGTGAAAGGACAGCTCTTGCGACGCTTGCCAAACACAGAATCTCCATTGCGTTTACCCATGATTATGGACTCCTATTCAACTTTTTGTAATGGTTTGAATTCAATTTTTTCAGGAACACTTTCCGCTCGTATGTTCATGAAACGGATCAAGTCTTCGTTGAGCTGATATTCACGCCAAAGCTCTGGCATGCTCGATGAACTTGCAGTGAAGTAGATCAGATAATAATACCCTTCACGACGCCCATTGATTTCATAAGCCAGCTTTTTGCGCCCCTGATTAAATGTTTGTTTCACTTCTCCTGCGTGCTGCTGTATAGAAGCTGTGATCTTTTCGATCGCTTTATTGCGTGCATCTTCACTCAGGTTAGCGCTTAATATATACATCCCCTCGTAGAGGTGTTCTCTTGCTTTTGCCATTTGTAATACTCCTACTTGTTCGTCTTTTGCATGGCTGCTTCATTTCCTTCCGTGAGCCAAAGCTCTAAGGCCTCAATCGCACTGGCCACAACATCGGGAAGCGCTCTCTGCTCTTCTTGTGAAAACTTACTGAGGACATAATCGGCGAGATCTCCCTCTTCGCGATTGCTCACTCCGATCCGCAGGCGAGAGTACTCTTGCGTCCCCAAATGCGCCTCGATACTTCTCAGCCCATTGTGTCCCCCACAACTGCCCTGTGCTCTCAGACGGAGCTGCCCAAAAGGGAGAGCCACGTCATCGGTGACTACAATCACCCGTTCGATGGGAATTTTGTAGTAATCGGCACACTTTCTCACTGCTATCCCACTTTCATTCATGTAAGTCAGCGGCAGGAGCAGGTACGCTTTTTTGTCTCGTATATTCCCCTCGCTCAAACTCCCTTTAGCGCGAACCAAAGAAGGGCGAAAAGTGATCCCTAGTTTTGCAGCTAAGGCCTTGATTACTCGAAACCCCACATTATGGCGGGTGTCATCATAGGTCTTACCCGGGTTGCCAAGGCCAACAATTAAATACGTCATCTCTTCGCAATCACAGCAACCACTTCATCGGCAACAGTCATGGGTTTTACCCCTTTTGGCATTGCAAGATCCGACAAACGCTTCGATTGCCTCATCTTCAAATCGCGAATATCCAATTTAAAATCCGTCGGGATATCTTTGGGTGCACACTTCACTTTCACTTTGCGGATCACTTGGCGCAAAAATCCACCCAATTTGATCCCAGCGCACTCTTCTTGTCCGACACATTCGATCGGGACCAAAACTGTCACTGGTGTATCGTCTACTAGCTCCATGAAATCGAGGTGAATCACCCGATAGGTCGTCCGATCGTACTGCACGTCCTTGACAAGCGCTTTTGTCTTTTTCTCATCCAAATCCAGTGAAAACACGGTTGTGGACAGATACCCTTGTTTGATGCTTCTCAAGGCAGCTTCAAATTGTGCTGTATCGATTTCGATCGATTGCCCGGGTTTGCCAGGAGAGTAAAAGACAGCGGGAATGCTCCCATCGCGGCGTGCTTGCTTCGTAGCGCCTTTTGTCTCTCCCACTCTTTTCTTTGCGGTCAGCTTCATTGAATTTCTCCAAATTCGTTACAAAAAAACTTATTATGGCAGAGAGGAAATGGACTTGGCCGAGAGAATAGATTCAATGGCCAGACTAAAAAGAGGGGCAACCGACACCGACTCAATCATCGGATCCTCAATAAGGGGAACCGTGTTGGTTACAACCATCTTTTCAATCGCACTTCCTTTTAACGCCCCTTCTGCCAATAGCCCGTGGGTGGCCATGGCAAAGACTTTTACGGCTCCCGCATTTTGACAAACGCGAGCAGCTGTCTTGAGCGTCTCACCTGTGGTTACCATATCGTCAACGAGAAGTATCGACTTCCCCTCGACATTGCCAATTAAGGCTCCTGGCTCCACATGTTCTGCATCCACGCGACGCTTATCCACAACGGCAAAATCGGCATTCACCTCTTTTGCAAAACCCTCTGCGAGCCGGATGCTACCTAGATCGGGCGCGACGACTACATAGTCCGCAAGTCCCCAATCTTTCACTGCTTTTTTCAGCACCGAGCGCCCATGGAGATGATCGACGGGAATGTCGAAAAACCCCTGAATTTGCTCTGCATGCAAATCCATTGTCAGCACCCGATTTGCACCCGCTGTTTGCAGCAAATCTGCAACCAGCTTGGCAGTGATCGGCACCCGCCCCTTGTCTTTTCGATCCTGCCTGGCATACCCAAAGTAGGGCATCACGACATTGATCGATTTTACAGAGGCTCGTTTCAAAGCATCGATTAATATCAACAATTCCATGAGATAGTGGTTGGGACGCCGTGCGATCGTCTGCAGAACGAAAGCATCCCGACCGCGGACATTGTCTAAAATTTCAACGCCTATCTCGCCATCTGGAAATGTCAATAGGGAAATCTTTCCCAAGTCAGTTTGGAGCGCCCGTGCGATTTGCTTAGCGAGCTCCGGGTGGGAGCTGCCTGAAAATAAACAAAATGCTTGACTATCCACCAAACCTTCTTTTTCAGTAAAACTTGGGGTGGAAGGATTCGAACCTCCGCATGGCGGTACCAAAAACCGCTGCCTTACCGCTTGGCGACACCCCATCTACTAAAGGAGATAAGAATAGCCTGAATAAGAATAAATTGCAATCAGACCTATTGTTTAAAACGACGTGAAGCCTGAAAATGTTCAATCACAGGATTTTCTACTGTTGCACAGTCCCCCGGATGATCAAAAATTTTTGCATAAGAAAGGGGCATGGGGGCCACCCGGGCGCGATTCTTTGCGATCGCCTCTCGCAGGGCGATTTGGTCCCAGAACTCTTCCTTGCGCGCTGGGTCTAAAAGAATTTCATGACATTTGCCAATCCACTCTCTCACAAGCCTCTTCCCTGCCTCAGAGGGGCGGACGAAAACTGTAGAGGAGATCACCTTTGAAGGGTGGTCTGCAGCCAGCCCCTCATCCATCCGAACGGCCAGGTCCGCCTCAAAAGCAGCTTGCCATGTTGGCGCCCTTGCAAAAACTCCATCGGCATCAACCCAAAGCAGAGGCTGATTCAATTCTTCGAGTTTTTGTAAGATGAAAAAAGGCTTATACGCACAGTTGAGCTCCCAGCTTCCAAACGACTCGACCCCCTCGATGGCAACCTCGAGGCCAAATTTCTCGCACGATGCGATCAAATTCTGCACTTCGAGTTGATAAGGAGTATTTGCTGTATAAAAGGAAATAATTACAGGAAAGTCCATAACTCGCTATTGTAGGGATCGTATGGATATTGTCCACATTGCAAGCGAGCTTGCCCCCATCGCCAAGGTCGGCGGTCTGGGAGATGTCACCTATGGCCTCTCAAAAGCATTGGTTAAAAAGAATCATCGCGTCCGGATTTTCTTGCCTAAGTACGACTGCCTCGATGTCTTGCTTCTCAAAGATTTACACATTTTCAAAGACAATTTCCTCATCCAAGAAAACAATATTTCCATCTCCAACACGTTGTGGTCGGCGAAATACGAAGATCTCGAACTCGTCCTTGTGGAGGCCCATCACCCCAAGGGCTATTTTGACCGGGGAAAAATCTATGGAGAAGAGGATGACAATGACCGGTTCCTCTACTTTTGCAAAGTAGCGAGTACCGAGCTGAAAAAACAGTCACCCGATGTGATTCATCTCCACGATTGGCCCTCCGCCGGTTGTGCTTTGTTTCTCAAGCACCATGTGCGGACCATTTTCACAATTCACAATTTGCAACACCAAGGACGGTGCGCTTCTTTCAATTTAGAGCGGCTCGGCATTGAGGTGGATGAAGAGGTGCTGTGCGATCCCCAATTTGACAATGCGATCAACCTGCTCAAAGGGGCCATTCAGCATAGCGACGTGATCACGACGGTCTCTCCCACCTATCGGGAAGAGATTCTCACTCTTGACGGGGGCTGCGGACTCCATGAAGAGCTTTTCCGCAGCAAAAAAAAGCTCCAAGGAATTCTCAATGGGATCGATACCGACTATTGGAATCCCGAGACCGATACCTTTCTTGCGAGAACCTATACGAAAGAAACAGTCTCTGAGGGCAAAAAGGCCAACAAGGACCACCTAAAGCTCTCTCAAGACAAGCCCCTTGTGACGGCAATCACACGTCTCGTCTCGCAAAAAGGGCCCGATCTGATCCATTACGGTATTGAAAAAACTCTCGAACTGGGAGGGCAATTTGTCCTTCTTGGAACAACTGACGATGAGGAAATGCGCGCAGAATTTGAAGCGCTCAAGGCCCATCCCGATGTGACTATCCATCTCGACTATGATGAGCCTCTCTCTCATTTTCTCTATGCGGCAAGTGACATGCTCTTGATGCCCTCGATTTTTGAGCCATGCGGTCTCGCCCAGATGATCGCACTGCGCTACGGTTCTGTTCCCCTTGTGCATGCCACCGGAGGATTAAAGGATACAGTCTTTGACGAGAAAAATGGGTATACATTCAAGATCCCCGATAACAAGGGGGTCGCCTCGGTGCTTGAAAGAGCGTTTGAAGCAATTCAAACAGATAAATGGCAAGCGCTGATCCAGACAGGGATGCAAGAAAATTATAGCTGGGGTGCTTCAGCTGAAAAGTATCTCAAAATCTATCAGGTTTAAAAAATTACTTCACTAGAGCTTTTTTGATATAGCTCTGGTTCGCACGTAGATATTCTACGCCCGAGAAGAGGCTATAGACCGCTGCTCCGAGCGCAACATAGAAGGAAATGTCCTGGAAAAGGCCTAATTTGAGCACCCCGAAGGCGTAGGGGATCATGAGGCCGAGAATCGTAAAAGCCGCAACTCCCTGAACCACAGCCTTCACCTTGCCCGAGAATCTAGCGGCGAGGGCATAACCACGCAGAGCACAGATCGTCCGAAGCATGCTGATCACCGAATCGCGGTAGAAAAAGAGGAGGACGAGCCATAGAGGCAGGTTCACAAACCCCTGAGTCAGAGTGAGAAAGACCGAGAGGCGAAAAATGCTATCGGCCATCGGATCGAGGATTTTGCCTAGCTCGGTCACCTGGTTGGCGTGGCGCGCGGCCATCCCATCAAAGAGATCACTGAGTTCTGCTAGGGCGACAAGGCCGATGAGGACAAACGGAAGCGCGAGGAGACTGATGCCAAGGGGAACATAGTAAAGATAGATGACGAGAAAAACGGGAGCTAAAAGAATGCGCCCAATGGTAAGAGCTAGTGCTAAATTCAAGATACCTCTTTGCGACTATCCGCGAGTCCTAGTATATCAATTTGAGCGAATTTTATCCACTAGTCGTTCTAAAAATTTTTTTTGTTCTATTTGGATGTCTTGTTTGACCCACTGGCGCTTTTCTTCCATATTGCGCTGCATATTTTCTGATGTTGCCTTGATGACTCTTTGAGCACTCTCAGAAACGAGTGATAAAATTCTTTCTTTGCATACTACAAGAGGCTCTGGAAGGGTATAAAGCGCCCAGAGGTTCTTTTTCCGCTTTACAGCCGTAATACTTTCAATTGGTTCAACCATAGGTCTATTTTAGCATACCCATTGTGAAATATCAACATGGTTCGTAAACTGTAGGGCTATGCTCACATTTCAGCAAATGATCCAAAAACTGTCCAATTTTTGGGAAAAACAGGGCTGTATTATCCATTTCGGTCATGATCTTGAAATGGGAGCCGGAACATTTAATCCGGCGACGTTTTTGCGATGCCTTGGCCCCGAGCCCTACAAAACGGGTTATGTCGAACCCTCGAGGCGCCCCAGCGATGGACGCTTTGGTGAAAATCCGAACCGTTTGCAGCTTTTTCATCAGTTTCAGGTCATTGTCAAACCCTCTCCTTCTAACATCCAAGAGTTGTACAAAAAATCGCTCGAGACCATTGAGATCGATTTGAGTCAGCACGATTTGCGCTTTGTGCACGATGATTGGGAATCCCCTACGATTGGCGCACACGGTCTTGGCTGGGAAGTCTGGCTCGATGGCATGGAAGTGACCCAGTTCACCTACTTCCAAGCAGTCGCAAACCTCCCCCTCAAGCCCATTAGCGTGGAGCTCACCTATGGTTTAGAGCGGCTCTGCATGCACGTGCAAAACAAAGACACATTTTTTGATATGCAGTGGAATGAAACCTACACTTATGGCGATATTTGCAAACGCAATGAAGTCGAGTGGAGTGCCTATAATTTCACCTACGCGTCGACCGACATGTGGTTTCAGCATTTCGATGACTATGAAAAAGAGGCGCAGGATCTCATTGCTCGGCAGCTTCCCCTGCCCGCCTATGATTTTGTCATCAAAGCTTCCCACGCCTTCAACATGCTCGATGCACGCGGAGTCATCTCCGTGACCGAACGTGCCGGTTACATCGGACGTATTCGCAATCTTTCACGACTCATCGCTTCTGAATACGTCACCATGCGCGAAAAACAAGGCTTTCCGCTGCTGCAAAAACTCATCGAAGAAAAACCTCCCAAACTCAAAGCCCTTCCAAAGAAGTTTGATCCGCACAGACGCGAGAGTTTTTTGCTCGAAATCGGCTGTGAAGAGCTTCCCGCAACGTTTGTCCCGATCGGAATGCAAAATCTCGAAAATGCAATCCGCGTCCTTTTTAAACAGCAAAGCATCGCCTTTGAAACCCTCCAAGTGATCGGCACGCCGAGACGCCTCGGTGTTTTCGTTCGCGGTCTTGTGGAAGGGACCTCTGACATAACGCAAGAACGGCGCGGTCCCGCTCTTTCGAGTGCATTCGATGCCGATGGCAACCTCACCAAACAAGGAGCCGGCTTTCTCAAATCTGCCGGAATTACCCAAGACGAAGCAGAAAAACGGGGTGACCATCTCTTCGCAACAATCAAAAAAGAGGGCAAATCGATCTACCAAATTCTTGCAGATGCCCTACCCAAGTTAATCCTCAGTCTCGACTTCCCAAAAAAAATGCGTTGGGGAACACTCGATATTTCCTTTCCCCGTCCCATCAGATGGATCGCAGCGCTCTATGGCGACCAGATAGTCCCCTTCCTTGTAGGCAATGTCTCCTCCAATCAGCACACTTTCGGTCATGCACAACTCGATCCGAAAAAAATCCCCCTCAAAGAAGCAAATGGTTATTTCACCCTCCTCAAAGAACACAAAGTCTTTGCCGATCCTGCCGAAAGACAGCAATGCATCCTCGATCAACTCCACAAACTGCAAAAAACTCTCGGAGGCGAAGCTCTCGAGCAGAAAAAAGTCCTCGCCCAAGTGCTTCATCTCACCGAGTGGCCAATGCTTACCCACGCAGAGTTCAATCCCGATTTCCTCAAAATTCCCCCCGAAGTTCTCATCTCAGAAATGGTTGAGCACCAAAAATATTTCCCTTTTGCCGATAGATCAGGAAAACTGACCAACCAATTCGTCATCACAGCTGACAACACTCCCAACGATCTCATCCGCGAGGGGAACCAAAAAGTCCTCTCTGCACGCCTTGCCGATGGGACGTTTCTCTACGAGCAAGATTTGAAAGTCTCTCTTGAAAGCTTCAACGAAAAACGCGAGAAAATGACCTTTCAAAAAGAGCTCGGCACGATGAAAGACAAAGCGATGCGCATTGTCACGCTCACTCAAACTCTAAATGACACCCTTAAGCTCGCCGACACAACAGACGTCTTGCGCGCTGCCCTCTTGTGCAAAGCAGATCTCGCCTCCGAAATGGTCAAAGAGTTCCCCGAATTGCAAGGAACGATTGGCAAATACTACGCCGCCGCTCAAAGGGAACACTCCGAAGTTGCCACCGCGATCGAAGAGCATTGGATGCCCCGCATCGAAAGAGGCGCTCTGCCCCAAACTTCCACGGGAATCATCGTCAGTCTTGCCGACAAATTCGACAACCTGATCAGCTATTTCCGCATCGGACTCATTCCCACCTCCTCTTCCGATCCGTTTGCGCTGCGTCGCCAAACGATTGGCATCATCAAAATTCTCGTCGAGAACAAACTCTCGCTCGACCTCGAAGCTCTCACAAATAGTGAGATCCTCACCTACATCACCAGCCGCGCCAAAGGGGTTTTCGAAGAAATGGGCTTTGCCAAAGACGAGATCCAAGCATCCATCGCAGGACTTTGTCGTGATCCCTACGACCAATATTGCAAAGTCCATGCACTGCACGCCTTTCGAAAAACCGATAGCTTTGCCAAACTCTTTGAAGTCTATAAACGGGCTAAAGGCCAACTCGAAAAGTCGAAGCCAACAGCCCTCGATCCCTCTCTTGCCAAAGAACCGGCTGAAAAAGAACTCATCAGTGCCCTTCACACCCTCGAAAAACCTTGGCACAATTTCCTCAAGCAAAAACAATATGCCGAGGCTTTCGAAGAAATGGCCAAACTCCAGCATCCCCTCGCCCACCTCTTCGATACTGTAAAAATTCTCGCAGATGATCCGAAACAACGGGAAAACCGACTCGCGCTCCTGCACAAAGTGTTTTCCCTTTTTGAAGAACTCTTAGACTTTAGCAAAATCCATGAATATCGTTGATTTGCACTGTGACCTTCTCTCCTATCTCGCCGCAAAGCCCGGTCGCGATCCCCTCAACCCCATTATCCGCTGTTCCGGCCCCCAACTCAAAGCAGGCAACGTCACCCTTCAAACCCTCGCCATCTTTTCCGAGACCACCGACGACTCATTTCTCTTTGGCTTAAAACAAATCGAAATCTTCCTCTCCCTCTCCCAAAAATACCCCGACTACTTCACCGAAGACAATATCGTCCCCGCTTTTGAAAACGCCTCCGCCTTTGCCCTCGAAAATGAGCCCCTAGACGACATCTTCACCCGCCTTGAAAACATTCTCACCCAAATTACTCCTCTCTACATCAGCCTCACCTGGAACGGAGAAAATCGCTTCGGCGGAGGTTGTGGGAGTCAAGCCGGCCTCAAACCCGACGGCAAAGAACTGCTCCAATTCCTCTCGGGCCGCGGTATTGCCATCGATTTTTCCCATACCACCGATAAGCTTGCCCGCGATATCCTAAATACCATCGACACCCACAACCTCGATTTGCGCGTCCTGGCCAGCCATAGCAATTTCCGTGCTGTCCATGACCACATCCGCAATCTCCCCGACGAGATAGCGCAAGAGATCATCCGCCGGAAAGGGCTCATTGGCTTTGTTCTCTACAAAGCGTTCCTCGGCGCTCCCGAAAACCTCCAGAAACAAATCGAGCACGGCCTCAAGCTCGGTGCGCAAAACGCCCTCGCCTTCGGTGCCGACTTTTTCTGCCTCGACGACTTCAGTGGATTGGTAGGCCCCAATGGAGGCTTCTTCGAGTCCATGTCCGACGCCTCCAAATACCCCTCCATCCTGGCCCAGCTCGCCCTTTCTGAGGAGATGCTTCTGGCCCTTTCCTCTCAAAACGCCCATTCTTTTATTAAAAAAGAAACTACCATTGAAAATTAATCACAAGCCACTTATAATAATTGCATTAAATAAACAATTATGAGGTTTATATGGCTTTACAAATAGATATAAATTTAGCTCAGCTCGTTCTAGATCGAGCTAGCGATGCACTGAATATGGTCACCCCAGAAATCGCAATTGTGGCTATTGTGGCAACAACTGTTGCGCTCGCCCTCTTCAACCATATGAGACAGCCCGTAGAGGTCCCTTCTAAAAAGGACATCGTTCCTCTTCCAAAGACCCCTCAGAAAGTAGATCCAATCGTCTCTCAGGCCATCAAATGTCCTCATTGCCACCGTCCTATGGGAGATTTCCAAGTCGTTGTGATTGATCCACTTGCGGATTTCGACTGGATGTTAAATCAATTCTTTATCTCTTCTGTTTTAACAGTTTAAGACTCCTTTAAGCCCCTAATTAATTAGGGGCTATTTTAAAAATAAAACTTGCATTAAATTATTTAATCCTATATAATTAAATATATAAATTATACCAGGAGTAAATAATATGAGTACAATTGCATCAAATTTAACAACTCTTTCCCTTGATACAAAGAGGGAAATCATACAGCATCTGGATCTACGGAGTCTAGCTGCATTGGGGCAAACCGATAAGCTCTTTAAAATTCTCACGGATAGCCAATTGTCGAAATTTATCCAAGCAATCCAATGTCCCCCAAGCCAGGAAAGTCCCATTCAGCAAATCAAGAGCCATGTCGAAGAATTGTATGCAAAAGCAGATCAACTTAAAGATAATCGGATTCAACATCTCTTAACCCAACCCAAAACCCTAGAAAACGTCAGTCTTCTCCAAAAGTTTCTCAAGGCAAGGGATATCCTTATCCTATGGAGTAAGATCCTTCCAAACGCTCCCATGCTCGATCAATTAAAGACATGCGATGCTGTCATTGAAAACGCAGATGGGTTTTCTGATACTTTTAATCAAAACAAACAACAACTCATTGCCAATACAACTTTCTTGGACCTTCAGGGTATCTACTTCGACGATAGGGCTGCACCCCATAAATTAACCCATATTCCTTCAGAACTCTTTGAATTATCCCAGTTGAAATTTTTAGACTTGCGCAATAATTTGCTAACAGAAATCCCCGATGAAATTGGCAATCTCACGAATCTACAACACCTTGCTTTGTGCAGAAACTCATTAAAAACACTCCCTTCAAAAATTGTGATCTTGAAAACGCTAAATAATCTAATTTTGAGACATAACAAGCTTGAATCCCTTCCTCTTGGAATGACCAGCTTAACTCTCAATATCCTTAACCTAAAGCACAATCAATTATCTTTTCTACCAAATGATTTTCACAACATTTCTTGTGCATATCTTGATATTACAAATAATCAATTTTCTAGCATACCACGCTTTCCTAATGCCATGAAACTGCTGTGCAACAGCAATCTACTTCCCTTAACAACGCAAGCTGCAAAAGTTTGTAATGACAATCGAAAAAAAATCATTGCAGGGGGCAAAGCTATCATTGCAATTGCTGCGCTAGGATTAGCATATTACAACATAGGACTGATTTGTCCTTCTCTCTTTAACTAAAAAAAGGATATAAATAATATGAGTACAATTGATTTAAACTTAACAACGCTTCCCCTTGATACTAAGAAGGAGATCATTGAGCAGCTCGATTTGCGAAGTATCGCTATATTGGGCCAAACTGATCACCAGTTTAAAACCCTCACGGATAGCCTATTGTTGAAAATCGTACAAAAAATCCAGAGTCCCTCAACCCAGGGAAGTCCCATCCAGCAAATCAAGCGTCATGTCGAAGAATTGTATGCAAAAGCAGATGAACTTAAAGATAATCGGATTAAAAGCCTTCTAGATCAACCCAAAACCCTAAAAAACGTCAGTTTTCTCCAAAAGTTTCTCAAGGCAAGGGATATCCTTATCCTATGGAATGAACTCCTTCCAAACGCTCCCAAACTCGATCAATTGAAGACATGCAATGATGTCATTGAAAACGCAGATGGGTTTTCTGCTGCTTTTAATCAAGACAAAGAACAATACATTACCAATACCACTTATTTGTCGCTTGTAGGTGAAAGTTTAACCCATATTCCTTTAGAACTCTTTGAATTATCCAATTTGACACATCTATATTTGCATAGAAACATGCTGACAGAAATCCCCGATGAAATTGGCAACCTTAAGAATCTAACAAGCCTTAGTCTTAGCGAAAACGCATTGAAAACCCTCCCTTCACAAATCACAACTTTAAAAGTACGTCCTTAAAAAGTCATGGCATAGCTATTTGAGAGCTAACCAGAAGGACCTAGAGCTAATGAGCGATACCTATCTGCTACCATGTTAGCCAGGTCAATAGACTCCCCTTTGAACTCACT
>JAAKFB010000070.1 GCA_011065235.1 Chlamydiota bacterium
CCGCTTGATCGAGGCGGAGTTGGGTATTTACCGGCAGGATTCTCAAGAGTTTATCGCCAGTGGTGTGACCCTCTCTCTAGTCCGTCTTCCCGGGCACGCTCTACCCGAAGAATCTGTCCAAGAAAATGATGCCTTCTTGCGCGGCATCGCACATGACGTCTCCTTTCTCTTTAGTGGAAAGACCCCTCAATTTCAGGCTCAACAATTTGAAGCGACGATGGTGAAAGAATGAGACTGTTATTTTTACTTTTGATTTTATCTAGCCTCCTGACAGCTGAGATCCCTACCTCCTCGATTTCATCTGAAAATGCTTCCTATGATGGCAACGCCCTGGTTCTGACCGGCTCTGTGAATCTCAACCATGCTCTAGGAAGAATGCAAGCGGGAGCAGCCAGACTCTTGAAGGACACAGAAGAGGGCCCTTTCTCTTCGATCCGCCTGCGCGACAATGTGCTCATCACATTAAAAAATCGAGGAAAAATCTCTTGTGCAGAAGCGGACTTTGACTTCTCAGCAATGAAAGGAAAGCTCCTCCCTAAACTGGGAGATTCCATCCGCTTTATCAATCTGCACTCAGGCCCCCTCTCTCTTTCTAGCAGTGTAGCTGAGATCGAATTTGCAAAAGAATACGATGCTCTCAAAGTGACAAAAATTTTTGCACACGAAAAGGTACATGTGCAATATGGCAAGGATTTTGTCCTCTTGGCCGATAATGCAACCTACTTGAATGACGTCAATCCTCATGTTTTTGCAAGTCCCCACTGCGTGCTCATTCATTTCCAAGATCAAATCGAAGCGGAAAAGATCGAATTATTCCCCGAAAATTCAAAAATCATTCTCTCTTCCCCGAGTGGCAAATTTCAGCCTTCTGCCTTTTCTAAGAATGACGGGATGCAGTTCTCTTGTGACAAGTTAGTTTGGGAACGTGCTCCACAAATTCTCACCCTACGTGGAAACATCTCGATACAAGATGAAGGGATAGGAAATATCCATTGCGATGATGAGGTAGAGCTGCGCCAAAAAGAGCAAGACGAAAAATGGGTTTTAAGCAGCATCACCGCGAAAGGGAAAACAGAGCTTCAATACCACCTGAGTGCCAACTTTAAACATCTACTCACCTGTTATGGGCAAATGCATCTCGATCAAGATCGCCTCGTACTCAACATAGAGAGTCCCGAGGATCAGCCGATCGAATACATTCACGATCAAATGAAGCTCCGTGCCGATCACGCCACACTCGAATACGAGCAAGAACACAGTGCTATTCGTCCACAAAAATTGACACTGAATGGTCATGTTCATCTCTTTGCAGACGAAAACGCCCTCCGCTGTGCCGTGGCCGATCAATTCACCTACTATCCCGAATTAGAAACCATGGTCCTCTCTGCAGAAGAGGGGCAAAATGTCCTCTTTTGGGATGAGATCCAAAAGCTTTCGATCAGTGCCAAGGAAGTCCATTTATCACGCGATGAAAAAGGAGAAAATTTCAAAGGAGTGGGCAACGTCCGTTTTGCCTTCTCCTCCACCGAAAATGCCCTATTGAAAAAGCTATTCCCCTTCTATCAACAAACAGGAACCGCTAATGAATGAACTGACTCAGCCTATCATCCTAAAAGTGCAAAATCTACAAAAGTCCTACCATGGTAAATTGGTCGTCTCAGGACTCTCATTCCAAGTCCGCGAGAGCGAAGTGGTCGGCCTTCTCGGACCCAATGGAGCTGGAAAAACGACTGCCTTTTACATGACCATCGGGCTGATTCGATCGGAAACAGGGAAAGTCTACTTCAAAAATCAAGATGTCACTGAAGAACCCATCCATAAAAGGGCCCGCCTCGGCATGGGCTATCTCTCGCAAGAGCCCTCTGTATTTCGCCACCTCACTGTGGAAGAAAACATCCAATGCATCCTCGAGACACGCTCTCTTAGCAGGCATGAACAAAAGCACAAACTCGAAGAACTTCTCTCTGAGCTGCACTTAGAAAAGCTCGCAAAGAAAAAAGCAATCACATTATCAGGTGGAGAGCGGCGCCGCTTAGAAATCACCCGCGCACTAGTCACCGAACCCTCTCTTTTGCTGCTCGATGAACCTTTTGCCAATATCGATCCCCTAGCTGTCAATGACGTCAAAAAAATGATCCGCCACCTGCAACAAAAAGGGATCAGCGTTCTGATCACCGATCACAATGCACGCGAAATTTTTTCGATTGTCGACCGGAGCTACCTCATCCAAGAGGGGCGCGTCATGATGTCGGGATCGGTGAATGAACTGTTAGAAAACAAGGAAGCAAGAAGCTCCTATTTTGGAGAAGATTTTAGACTATGAGTGAACATAAATTTAGTTTTTGGCGCCAGATTGCCTGGCCCATACATCGAAACGAAGTTAAAAAGGTCCTCTCCATGCTCCTGCTGATGGGACTGCTGTGCATGAGTTACAGCATTTTGCGCAACCTCAAAGACACAGTCATTTTAACCGCAAAAGCATCCGGTGCAGAAGTGATCCCCTTCATCAAGGTCTGGGGCATCCTTCCAGGAGCCATTTTCGCCACCTGGTTTTACACCAAATTGCGCAGCCGTTTTAGCCGTGAACGTGTCTTTTATTTGATGATCGGAGGATTCATCACCTATTTCATGCTCTACGCCTTTGTCATCTTCCCCAATAGCGAATTCCTCAATCTCAATCAGTTTAGCGACCACCTGCGCACGGTAATGCCCGAGGGATTTTCCGGTCTGATAGCGATGGTTTGCAACTGGACTGCCTCGATGTATTATGTCATTTCTGAGATGTGGTCCGTCGTCGTCTTGACGGTCCTCTTTTGGGGTTTTGCCCACGATATCACTCCTCTCTCCCAAGCTAAACGCTGCTATGGCCTGTTCAATATCGGATCGAATATGGCCCCCATTCTAGGGGGACTTTTAGCCAATTTCTTTGTGCAAAAATTCATTGCAAGTCACGCTGATGCTCACCTCACCCGATCGCTGCCTGTCCTCACTTTGCTTATCTGTGGCTTTGCCCTTGCCGCTTTAGGAGTCTTCTACTGGATCAATCGGAATGTTGTTCCTTTCGAGCCCCATGCATCCGATAGCTACACAGAATCGGTCAAAAAGAGCAATAAGAAGCGCCTTTCTTTGCGCGACTGCATCCGCTACATCTCTAAATCGAAATACCTCACCTGCCTGGCACTGATCGTCCTCGGCTACAACATTGCTATCAACTTTACAGACATCTTGTGGAAAGATCAGCTCAAAAAACACTTCACCGATCCCAATGCCATGCTCCAGCACATGAATCACGTGACGATCGGAATTGGATGTATTGCCACAATGGGAGGGCTCCTCTTCTCTATCATGGTGCGCCGTTTTGGATGGACTCTTGTTGCCTTCATCACCCCAGCCATCATGATCGTGATGGCCGCTGGATTTTTCAGCTTCATCTTCTTCCAAAGCGCCGCCACAGGCCTGGCTCTTACGCTCTTTGGGACGACGCCGCTGGTCCTCACCGTCTATCTCGGTTCGGCCCAAAACTGCCTCGCCAAGGCGAACAAATACTCGGTCTTCGACGCCTCCAAAGAGCTCGCCTTTTTGGCGCTCGATTCTGAGTCGCGCCTGCGCGGAAAAGCAGCAATCGATGGCTTGGGCGCTGGGGTCGGGAAATCGGGATCTTCTCTCACCTACCAAGCGATGATCTTAGGGATGGGGAGCATTACCCTCTCCACTCCGTACATTGCAGGGATCTTAGTTGTGGTCTTTGCAACTTGGATCTACTCGGTCAAATTCATCTCGAAAGAATTCAAGACCAAGAGCGCAGAAGCCGAAGCCATCGCATGAAAGGCACCCACAATTTCTTGAGGGCTTAGCGTCCACAGACAATCGCTCATTTTGCTGCCACCGCATCCGTCGAGACGACAGGGGCGGCAGGAGAGTTTTTTTGTAATAATGGTGCTACGGGGATGCATCCACGGCCCCCAATTCTGTTCTGATGTGGGACCAAAAAGCGCCACCACGGGCACTTTCAAGGCTGATGCCATATGCAGTGCCACAGAGTCGACAGTGATCATTCCTTTGGACATTTGCATGAGTGCTCCCATCTCTTTCAGCGATGTTTTGCCTGCCAAATTGAGCACTTCTGGTGTCGCTAGGTCGGCAATTTCTTGGACAAATTCTCTTTCTGATGGAGCTCCGGTCAAGACGATCCTTTCACCCAACTGATCGATCACAGCTGCCATGAGGGGCTTTGGCAAGCATTTAAATCGCCATCTTGCCGCTGCGTGAATGATCACAAAAGGCTCATCGCCGACTAGCTGCTTCGCTCTCTCTGTTGCAACATCTGGCACATGAAAAAAGAGATCGCGCATCTGTTGCCTTGGATAGATGCCGATTTTGCGCAACGCGTCCAGATCCCTCTCTACCGTATGGCGCGGATTGGGGCATGGTTTGACAAGCTGCGTGAAAATTTTCCGTTTCCATTTGCCCGATGGATCCACTCCTACACGCTCAATAGCTCCACTTGCAAAAGCCGCAAGTGCGCCACGATCCCCTTCTGTCAAGTTGATGACCAAATCGTAGCCCTCTGCTCGGATTTGCCGGAGAAGCTGCAGCTCATTCCAATATCGTTTGAAAAAAGAAAACTCCTTCCATTTGCGATCGTGCAAAATAAAATTAGAGATTGCCGGATGCCCATCTAGCATCGGTTTTGCTTCTTTCCAAATATAGGCATCGATTTGGCTATCTGGAAAAGAGGCTTTCAGATTGGTAAAAACAGGTGCTGCAAGGAGAACATCCCCTAGGTGGCGCAGCTTGATTACTAAAATTTTTTGAAACATTGGGTTTAATCCTAACCTAGTCTATAATCGCCCTGATTGATATTCAAGGAGTATTTTAGATGTCAAATGAGCAGACCCTTTCAATTATTAAACCCGATGCTGTGATCGCAAATCATATCGGAGAGATTTTGGCCCGTTATGAACAGGCTGGATTGAAAATCGTCGCTGCAAAAATGCTCCATTTTTCTACCGATCAAGCAAAAGCCTTTTACAATGTGCATGCACATCGCCCATTCTTCGAAGAACTCGTCTCCTTCATGATCACAGGCCCCGTTCTCGTCATGGTTCTCGAAGGCGAGGATGCCGTCGCCAAAAACCGCGAGCTCATGGGAGCAACCGACCCCAAAGAAGCCGCTCCCGGGACCATTCGGGCTGATTTTGCCAAAACGATCGACAAAAACGCCGTGCATGGCTCTGATAGCCCTGAAACAGCCAAGCAAGAAATCCCCTTCTTTTTCAAGCCCCAGGAGATTTTTTCCCGGTAGGGAGAGCGAGGTAGTGATCTTTATCGATCCGCTGAATCGTATAGCCTAAATCTCGAAACCTTTCGATCCGATTGTCATAGACTTCTTTGATATAGCGATCGTGCCTCTCCATTGGAACCCCGCCAATCATATTGAGGATCAATGCGGGTTTGCACGCCTGGATCGTTTTCTTAGCATTATTGAGGAAAATGTCTTCTCTGCCGCTGCCATCGATATACATCACAGAGACATCGGTAAGTTCTAAAGAGTCCAGCGATTGAACTTTGTAAAAAAGCTTCATATTTTGCACATTATTGAGCATCGCATTCCAAAATAATTCCCGAAAAAGCTCTGCATTCGATTCAAAAGCGAGTACATTCCCCTGCAAACCGACAAATCGAGAAAAGAAAAAAGCGCGCGCTCCGTTTTGCGCCCCAAAGTCGACAACAGTCGTTCCTTCTTTGATATAGCGCTCTAAAAAATGCAAAACATTTGCGTCTTCTTCTAGCTTTTTCTCCTCTTTCACATAAAATCTGGCATCGGCAGTGTTAACAATTGTGTACTCTTCTTCTGAAAAATCTTGAAGATACTCAAGCATCTCTTCTCGATCTTCACAAGGAGCGATTAAATCTTCATTTAGAAATGGAAACAACATAAAGAGGAAAAAAAGGCTCACCTTCCTTCCTCCAAAAGCAACGTCACGGGGCCATCATTGACAAGACTTACCTGCATGTAAGCTCCAAAACTTCCCGTCTGTACCTTCGCCACTTTTCCCCTCGCCTCTTCGACAAATCGCAAGTAGAGCTCTTTGGCCAGATCAGGGGGTGCAGAATCGGTAAATGAAGGACGGCGTCCCGATTTGCAGTTTGCATAGAGAGTGAATTGCGAGACGATGAGAAGCTCTCCACCCACATCCAAAAGCGAGCGGTTCATCTTTCCCTCATCATCGTGAAAAAAGCGCAGATTGATCAGTTTTTCCACCATTCGGGGAATCTGCATCGCTTGATCATTTTTACCGATGCCCAATAAGACGAGTGCGCCAAAGTCGATTGCACCGACGACATCACCCTCTACGGTGACACTTGCACGCTGAACTCTTTGAATGACAATTTTCAACTTGTAATTTCTCCTATCGAACCTTTCCGAATAACTGCCCGTCAAATTAAAAAAATTAATCTAATCTTTGGAAGAGCTTCCAGAAGTCAGCATGGCAAACTCCGTTGCCATGTCCGGCGCTAACGCGTCTTGAGCGACGATGGCTGCGGCAAATCGATCCCTTCGCAAAGTGGGCCGTGCGCTGCACTGATCCCCCTTTGCACGGGCCAATTTTCCTTTGCCCTAGTCGCCGCGGGCTGCTCGAGCATAAAAAAGAGCCCTTTTTTATGTCGCGCGCAGGACTCTTCCTTTTATACACATTCCCAATGAGCCTCTAGTTACTTGCAAAGTCGAGTTCAAGACAGAAGCCGATTTTTTAATCCATCTAGCTCATCTCTTATACCCTGCGGAAGCTTATTTCCAAAGATGAAAAAGTAGCTCTCTAGCTCTTCTGCTTCACGCAAATAGTTTTCCACATCGACACGGAAAAGCTCTTCGAGCGCCTCTTTTGAAATCTCCAATCCAGAAAGATCGAGCGCATCCACCGTCGGCACATAACCGATGGGCGTCTCTTGCGCTTTGCCCTTCCCATTGATCCGCTCGCAGATCCACTTGAGAACGCGCACATTTTCTCCAAAACCGGGCCAGAGGAATTTCCTCGCCTGCGATTTGCGGAACCAGTTCACATGAAAAATCTTCGGCAGTAGATGGGGCTCTGTCTGATGTCCCATCTCCAGCCAATGCCCAAAATAATCTGCCATATCGTAGCCGCAAAAAGGTAGCATCGCAAAAGGATCGTGACGCAATTTTCCCAATGTTCCTTTTGCCGCAGCCGTCATTTCTGAAGAGACACTCGTTCCCAAAAAAGTACCGTGCTGCCAGTTAAATGCCTCAAAAACGAGTGGGACCGTCGTAGAACGCCGTCCGCCAAAGATCATTCCCGAGATCGGAACCCCTGCTGGATCCTCCCAAGCGGGATCGATAACGGGACACTGACTGGCCGGCGCTGTGAAACGCGCATTGGGATGTGAGGCCGGTGTCTTTGAACCTGGTGTCCAGGCATTTCCCCGCCAATCAGTCAATTTTGGAGGAGGCTCTTTCGTCATCCCCTCCCACCAAACGTCTCCATCAGGTGTTAGGGCCACATTGGTGAAAATGCTATTTTTTTTGATCGTCTCCATCGCGCTGGGATTCGATTCATACGACGTTCCTGGCGCCACGCCAAAAAATCCCGCCTCGGGATTGATCGCATACAAACGCCCATCTTCTTTCAGCTTCATCCAGGCGATGTCATCGCCCACACACTCGATCTTCCATCCCGGCAATGTCGAATTGAGCATCGCCAAGTTCGTTTTACCACAGGCGCTTGGAAATGCCGCAGTCAAGTACTTCCGCTCACCCTCAGGACTGGTAATACCCATGATCAACATGTGCTCGGCCATCCACATCTCATCGCGCGCCATCACCGATGCGATCCGCAGCGCCAAACACTTCTTGCCCAGAAGTGCATTGCCTCCATAGCCGCTACCAAATGACCAAATTTCCCTTTCTTCGGGAAAATGAACGATATATCTGTTTTTCGGATTGCAAGGCCAAAAGCTATCTTCCTGCCCCTCTTTCAAAGGGACACCCACCGAATGCATACAAGGGACAAAAAAATCGTTTCCCAGCACTTCCAATACTTGCTTGCCCATGCGGGTCATGATCCGCATATTGACCACGACGTAGGGAGAGTCTGTGATCTGCACCCCGATATGGGCGATATCGGACCCAAGTGGGCCCATGCTAAATGGGATGACATATAGGGTCCTTCCCTGCATGCATCCGTCAAAGAGCCCCTCGAGTGTCGCATGCATCTCGCCGGGATCTTTCCAGTTATTTGTGGGACCTGCATCTTCTTTTTTCTTACTGCAGATGAACGTCGATTCTTCGACACGCGCCACATCGTCGGGATCAGAGCGACACCAAAAACTCCCAGGCCGCGCACTCAATGGTACAAAAGCTTTTTTCACCACAT
>JAAKFB010000071.1 GCA_011065235.1 Chlamydiota bacterium
GGTCTTGCGAAAAAAGCTTGGAGAAGAAGGGCGGAGGGCAAGTGAAGAATTTTATTCGTGGGAACTTGTTATAGGCAAGTACGAAGCCCTGATTAACAAATTAGTAATGACATAATGATATAAACCCCGGAGACTCACTAAGAATGCGGATTTGTAATATTCCAGAACTTGATTTTTGTATTCACGCACTGGAGAAGGCGTTGACAATTGCAACTCCTGAGATTTTTGACTCTGATCAGGCCTCTCAATTCACAAGTTTGGCCTTTCTGGAATGCTTAGAGCAAGGGAATATCCAAATCAGCATGGATGGTAGGGGTCGAGCATTGGATAACATTTTTATAGAGCGTTTGTGGCGGACCGTGAAATACGAAGAGATTTACCTTAAGAAGTATGAGACGGTGAAGGGTCTTCGAGCCTCATTGAAAGAGTACTTTGAGTTTTACAACAATGAGAGGCTGCACCAATCTCTGAACTACCGAACACCAAAGCAGGTGCATTGTTGTAAGTAAAAAAAGAATTTTCCTCCCCCTAAGGGGAGGGAAGGAAGCTCCCTAAGGAGCTCCCAGAGTTTATGTAAACCAAAGAGAGGGTAACTTAAATTGCTCACATTTTGGTCTAGACATTGGGGTCCAATATACTCCTCAAAGCGAAAGATAGCGAGGGTAACAAAAATTAAAGAATTATTTCACCTGCAAATTGCAGAATTGCAGGCCTGACCCTCGACATTGCAGAATTGCAGGCCTGACCCTCGACACTCGACATGACCCTCGACACCCTCGTTTAGCAACTTCTCTCTCGAGAATTATTCAACACAGTCAGAATTGCCAGCCTGGCTCCGATTGGCTCATGTGGAAGCAATTGCGACTGCAACTAATTGCATATATTTTCATATTGGATAACTTTTTCTAAAAAGTATCTTAAAATGTGACTATTGTCGATTTGGGGGCCATTGTGGCCCCCATCTTTCGCAGAACTTGGTGGTATTGAATACTTCGTTTTTCAAATTATTCAATACCACCTTTCCTTTACGGTTTTGTTTATTAATTTCTGCTCCGATTGGCACGCTTTTTGCTTGTCCCTGAGAAGGGAGGCCAAAATTAAATTCAGATTGTCACGTGCTACTTACACGAAAATGCCCAAAAATTTGGCGTGGGCCACGGGGTATGACGCCTTTGCCATACCTCTTGCAGCTGGAGCACTTTATCCTTTGGGGATTCTTTTAAATCCAGCCGTAGTGCCCTTGCTGGTGTCTCTTAGTACCGTGATCGTCGCAATACATGCACGGTTTCTTCACATTGAGGATAAAAAAAGATGAGTTACGAAAAATGCATAGAGTACTGTCAACAATGCATCCAAACTTGCGAACGATGTATATCAGAATGTTGTGCTGGATCCCCCCATCATAAAGATTGTCTAATTGCTTGTATTCGATGTTCAACCATATGCAGTGTTTGCATCCCCTTGTGTATTCGAAAAGATGCTCAATTCTGTGCCGAAATGTTAATACTCACAGCGAAAGCATGTGAAGCTTGCGTCGATGCATGTGATAAACATTCCGAACCATTATGCCAAGAGTGCGCTGCCATTTGTCGAAAGTGTGCGACGGCATGCAGAGAATGTTGCATAATTTAGGTGGGATTGTCTCTATGTTTATTATTCAATTTATTTGTTATAGAGAAAACAGACATAAATTATGGAGATGCCATGAGTATTATTGAAATAGGTTTTTACGGTGTATGTTCATACTAAAAAAATATACCCTTTACCTCATTACGTTGCTATTTCTGGGAATGCCCACAGTTCTTTTGTCTTTGGAATATGAATGTCTTGAATATCCTCCCGAAAATGCCACACTCAGTGATTATTTAATCATTGCAGCCTCTAATAACCAAGAACTCGTTTCTGCTTTTGATCAATGGAAAGCTGCTTTAGAAGTGATTCTTGAAGTCGATGTTCTTCCCGACCCCGATTTCACGTTTCGCTATTTTATCGTACCTATAGAAACCCGAGCAGGCCCTGTCAAATCTTCCTATGCACTAACACAAACATTTCCGTGGATGGGGAAACTGCGTTTAAAAGGAGAAATAGCCGAGCAAGAAGCATTAGTTTTAAAAACACAATTTGATCAATTATTATTAGATGTATTACTAAACGTTAAAAAAACCTACTACGAATACACCTACCTTTGCAAATCGATTATCGTCACAAAAGAAGTCTTGGACATCCTTGTCTATGTCGATGAAGTAGCAAGAAATGGATATTCAGCTAGTAATGTGCTTTTTGCAGATGTCATTCGCGCTCAAGTTGAACTTGGAATAGTTGAAGATCGCTTGCGTAGCCTCGAAGATTTAAGAAAACCAATTGTTGCCAAACTCAATGCTGCGATGAATCTTCCAGTAAACAATCCTCTCCCAATGCCATGCTCTATTCCCGTTCTTGAAATTCCTTGCCCAGATGACAGTCTGGCCTTTTCACTTAAAGAAAATAATCCTCGCCTTGTAGGATTTGATTTTTTGGCGAGAAGTGAAGAGGTCGCCATTCGATTAGCAAAAAAAGAGTTCTATCCTGACTTTACCTTTGGGATAGAAACAGACCGCATAGGATCGGCGCGCTCCCCAGGTATTTTCAATAGTGGCAATGCTCCATGGATTGCCACTGTTTCGATTAATATACCATTATGGCAACAAAATCGAAGAGCTGCCGTTAGAAAGGCTAGGAAGCGCCGCGGCTCTGCAATGGAAGGGCGACGTGGTCTCGAAGAAAACTTGTCTGCCGACCTTGAACTTGCCCTTTACAAATATCGAGATGCAAAGCGCAAGGTAGATCTCTATGGACGAACGTTGGTTCCAAAATCAAAAGAATCATTAGCTGTTATTTTAGATGCATTTGTCACAGAAAGGAGTAATTTTATCGATTTAATCGATACAGAACGCACTCTTTTAGAGCTTGAACTTGCTTATGAACGCTCGCTAACAGATCAAGCTATTTATTTTTCTGAAGTAGAAGCTTTAACAGCTCAAGAATGGCAAGTGGATGTCGATATTCAAAACCTAAACATTTGTGATAGAAGATGAAGAAAAAATATTGGATTCTGATTTTTGTTGTAATCGTAATTGTAGCATTTATAGGTGGCTATATTATGCGAGCGGCACAGAACAATGGACAAAATGACCTGAACGAAGAAAAGACTTCAGCTCAACATGGAATGGATGTTAACGCTCCGGAAAGCGACTCTATCCCCCAGATTACCTTGTCTAAGCGCGCACAAAAACTTGCCCAGATCGAAGTGTCCCCGGTAGAAAGGAAGGTCGTCATGATTTCGACTCCTCTGTATGGCATCATTGACTACGATGAAAAAAATCTGGCGCGAATAGCCGCTTGGGTAGCAGGACGGATTGATGCTCTTTATGTTGATTATCTGGGAAGTGAAGTTCAAAAAGATCAAGCCATGGCTCTTATTTATAGCCCAGAGCTTGTCACAGCTCAAGCTGAGCTTATCGAATCCAAACGAGTATTAAAAAATCTCAATGAAAGCACTCTTGCGTTTATTAAGCGCAGTTCTACGCTCACGGAATCAGCTTCTTACGATAAATTACGTCTTCTAGGAATCTCCGATCAGCAAATTGGTGAAATTATAGATCGTGGAGTGCCATCCGATCACCTGACTCTCCATGCTCCTTTAGGAGGAACTGTTATTGATTTAAGCATACGAGAAGGCGTGTATGTCAAAACAGGGGAGTCTTTGTATGCCATAGCAGATCTTTCTCATCTGTGGTTAATCTGTGAAGCGTATGAGTCTGATCTATTATGGATCAAACTAGGAAAAGAAATTGCATTTCACATTGAGGCCTTCCCGGGCCAAATTTTCACAGGCACAGTCTCTTACATCGATCCGATGGTCAATGAAAAAACGCGCACTGTAAGGGTCAGAATCGATGTGCCGAATCCTCAAAATTTGCTGAAACCAGGGATGTTTGTTCAAGCTGAACAACAAACAGAAGTTTCTAGCTATCATGGAGAGAGACCTCTTATTATCCCCGCATCAGCTCCCCTCATTACTGGAAAAAGAGCCGTTGTTTATGTAGAGATACCCGGAAAGGAGGGAACATATGAAGGTCGGAAGATTAATCTCGGCCCGAAGGCAGGTGATTATTACATTGTTGATGAAGGTCTTAAGGAAGGAGAAGTCGTTGTTACAAATGGCAACTTTAAAATTGATAGCGCTATGCAAATCATGGGAAAACCAAGCATGATGAATCCTGAGAGAGAAAAAGATGTTATCGAAGAAAAATTACCTGTTGAATGAGGCTTAAGTGACAGAACCTAATTCGTCATGGCTTGGTCGTATTATTCGTTTTTGTCTTGAGCAGAAGCTAGTGATTTTTCTTGTGACACTGTTAATCGTCGCTTGGGGGATTGCTGTTGCTCCCTTTGATTGGAAGCTAGGTAATTATCCACGAGATCCTGTAGGAGTTGATGCGATTCCCGATATCAGTGATAACCTTCAGATTGTATTTACTGAATGGACGGGACGATCTCCTCAAGATGTCGAAGATCAAATCACGTATCCTCTCACGACAGCTCTACTTGGAATTCCTGGAGTCAATACCATTCGTAGTTACTCATTCTTTGGCTTTTCAACCATTAATATCATTTTTAATGATGACATCGATTTTTACTGGTCAAGGTCCAGAATTTTAGAAAAGCTCAACAGCTTACCTAATGGCACACTTCCTGAAGATGTGCAACCAGCTATTGGACCTGACGCAACTGCTTTAGGTCAAATCTTTTGGTATACTCTCGAGGGCCACGATCCAGAGGGAAACGTAACTGGAGGATGGGATCTAGAAGAACTCCGCACTATTCAGGATTGGTATGTACGCTACGCTCTGCTTTCTGCGGGAGGTGTCAGTGATGTTGCGGGTATTGGTGGTTATGTAAAAGCTTACTATGTTGATGTCGACCCTGATGCGCTACGCGCTTATAAAGTGAGTATTGAAGATGTATTCAAAGCGGTCAAAATGTCCAACTTAGATGTGGGAGCCCGAACAATTGAGATCAATCAAGTTGAATATTTTATTCGGGGTCTAGGGTTTATTAAAAATCTTAAAGACGTAGAAGAAGCAGTAATAAAGACTCAAGACAATCTTCCTGTGAGAGTTAAAGACGTCGCAGTTGTAAGTTTTGGTCCATTTATTCGAAGAGGGGCATTGAATAAAGAAGGAGCAGAAGTTGTCGGAGGGATTGTCATTGCAAGGTACGGAGAGAACTCTCTTCAAGTCATTAAAAATGTAAAAGAAAAAATCAAAGACATCTCTACAGGTCTTCCTGCAAAAATCTTGCCTAACGGAACTGAAAGTAAGGTCACTGTTGTACCCTATTATGACCGTACCGGTCTTATCTACGAAACTTTAGGCACTTTAGATACAGCTCTTTCGCAAGAGATTCTTGTGACAATCATTGTTGTCTTAGTTGGGGTCATGCATCTACGCAGTTCTCTTTTGATTTCGATCATGCTCCCTCTCTCTGTTCTCATCACTTTTATCATCATGAAATTCTTCAAGGTGGAGGCAAATATTGTTTCACTTTCCGGTATTGCCATTGCCATCGGTGCCATTGTCTCCATGGGCATTTTTATCTGTGAGAACATTCTTAAATTAACACAAGAAGCTCCGAAAGAGGCAAATCGACTCAATCTTATCTACAAAGCAACGACAGAGGTTGGAAGTGCTGTCTTGACCGCAGCCGCAACGACAATTGTGAGTTTCTTACCTGTTTTTACAATGATAGGACCAGAAGGGCGTTTGTTTAAGCCATTAGCCTTTACCAAGACTTTTGTCCTCGTCGCCTCCATCTTTACAGCATTACTTATTCTCCCCCCCCTGGCTCAAGTACTCTTTATGAAAAAAGAGGAATATAAACGATGGCCGAAACTGCTGAGGATAACTCTTTCGCTTATTCTTTTTCTCGCGGGCATTCCACTTTTTATCTGGGTGAAATGGTGGGTTGGAGTGGGTATTGCTATTTTAGGAATCTACGCATACTTAGCTCCACAAATCCCTGAAAAACGGAGAAAGAGTATTAGTCGGATGGCCAACATCATTATTCTTGTCCTACTAGGCATCATTTTGACAAGATACTGGCTCCCCCTAGGACCAGAAAAAGGTTTTGTTCGAAATATTATTTTTGTTGGCGTTCTAATTGGAGGATTTCTCCTTTTTTTCCGCTTTTTTCAAAGGGTATATCCTTTTATTTTAAAATGGAGCCTTAACAACAAAGGACTTGCTCTGATTTTCCCAGTCTTTGTAACTGCTTTGGGTGTCCTAGGATGGCTCGGCATTCCCAAAATGACCGAAATTTTTCCTCCATGGATAAAATCTTCTTCTGTTGTCAAGAGTCTTGCTCAAGTATTTCCTGGGCTGGGGAAAGAATTTATGCCCCCACTAGACGAAGGGTCCTATTTATATATGCCTATTACGATGGCACATGCAGGAACAGGAGAGGTTGAAGAAATATTAAAATTCCAGAACATGGCTTTTACTGCGATACCAGAGGTTAGAGATGTGGTCGGCAAATGGGGAAGAGCAGAAACCCCGATTGACCCAGCTCCGATTTCGATGTTTGAGACTGTAATTAACTACTATCCCAAATATCTAGAAGATGTTTCAGGTCATAGGATCAGGTTTAAATATGATCCGACTGAGATTGATTATTTTCGCACTGAAAACGGAGAACCTGTGCTAGCACCGGATGAAAAGCCCTACTATGTGCGTGGAAAATTTGAAAGGAATAAAGAAGGTGGCCTTATCCCAAATAAAAATGGAATTCCTTTTCGATTATGGAGACTTCCTCTCAATCCTAACATCAATAATGGAAGAACAGCTTGGAAAGGAGTCAATAGCTCAGAAGATATTTGGAAAGAAATTGAGTATGCTGGGCAATTAACCGGTGTTACCACATCTCCAAAACTACAGCCAATCGCTGCGCGTATTGTCATGCTGCAGTCTGGCATGCGCGCACCTATGGGCATTAAAGTCAAAGGACCCGACTTAGAGACAATCGAAGACTTCGGAATCAAGCTTGAAAAATATCTCAAGGAGATCCCATCCATTTATGAACCGGCTGTGATTGCCGATCGCATTGTGGGTAAACCCTATCTAGAAATTGAAGTCGATAGAGAAGAAGCTGCTCGATACGGATTAATGATCAATGAAGTGCAAGACACAATTGAAATAGCACTGGGAGGAAAGATAACAACAACAACTGTCGAGGGAAGAGAGCGTTTCCCAGTGAGGGTTCGCTATCTTCGCGAGCGTAGAGATAATATTGAAGAGATGAATCGCATCCTTTTTAATTCTCCATCTGGGGAGCAGATCCCTCTAACTCAAATAGCTAAAATCAAATATGTGAGAGGACCTCAAGTAATCAAGAGTGAAGACACATTTCTTATCGGATACGTTTTGTTTGACAAACTACCTCAATATGCTGAGGTCGATGTGATCGAACAGGCACAGAAGTATCTCAACGAAAAAATAGAACAAGGGAAACTTGTGATTCCAGCAGGAGTCTCTTTTAGCTTTTCAGGGACTTACGAAAACCAGATACGAGCACAAAAAAAATTGGCAGTCATTTTACCACTTGCCTTATTCATTATTCTTCTAATTCTGTACTTTCAATTTAAATCTTTTCTCACATCCTTCGTTGTTTTTAGCGGCATTATCGTTGCTTGGTCAGGAGGCTTTATTTTCATGTGGCTCTATGGTGAGAGCTGGTTTCTCAACTTTGATATTTTTGGAGTATCAATGAGAGATCTGTTTCAAATTCATCCTATAAATCTCAGTGTTGCGGTCTGGGTCGGTTTTCTAGCTCTATTTGGAATTGCTACTGATAATGGGGTGATTCTTGCGACGAGTATCGATCAGATCGATAAAGAGACAAAACCTAATTCTATTGAAGGCATTCGAGAAGCCGTGCTTAAAGGTTCTATTCGACGCATTCGTCCAGTCATTATGACTTCGGCAACAACAATTCTGGCGCTTCTCCCCATATTAACTTCGACAGGTCGAGGATCGGATGTGATGGTACCTATGGCAATCCCTTCTTTTGGTGGGATGATAGTGGCCATTTTGAGTGTAATCATTGTTCCTATGCTTTGTTGCTGGATCAAGGAATTGAAATTAAAAATGGCGAACAAAACGGCCTCTGATCAATCCTGAGAACCCAGAGAACAAGCTACTTAGTCCGGCCTGATTTAGGGTAATATTTTTTTATTTTCGGTTTATTTTGGATTCAGAAGTGCCGAAATTTCTAGTCCAATAGTATTGGAATGCAAAATTGAGCCATTTTGCCCTGAAAACTTCTTCTGAGGCACTTTT
>JAAKFB010000072.1 GCA_011065235.1 Chlamydiota bacterium
ACTTTAAGATGCGTTTTTATTTCACGCTGGATTTTGTTGGTGGAAAGGCCAAGGAGCTCTGCGTTGCTCTTACCGATATCAATGGACACATAGCGACGATTTTGCCGGAAGAGGATTCTTTTCCTCTCAAGACGTGGGGAAGAGAAAACAATCCTTTTTGGGAAAAGAGCCTTTCATTGCATCTCATTTATTCTTATGCGGCCTCTCAAGGAGAACAAAGAAATTGGAAGATGTATGGAAGTCAACTCGCTCATCTCGCCTTGCTATTCGAGAAAGAAGAGATTCCTCCTCCCTGTATCGAAACAATCGGGGGATTTTCAGCAGAAAATGTTCAAGAGGTTCACCGTCGGCTAGAGAGTAAGCATACTCGCGGGAAACTTGTTATGACTGTGTTTGGTTCCAAGTGACGATGACGGGATTTTCCCGTTCATACCCGAGAATGGAAAGAGAAGCCGTAGAAAGCAGAAAGAGTTTTCCCTCTGTTACGGGCAGATGGAGCCAGCGGGCGCCGATTGCCCTTGAGATATGTCCGCTAGAGAAAAGGGCCACATCGCCTTGGATATCGCGCACACGAGAAATGAGTCGCTGTGTTCGCGCTCCGATATCACCAATGGATTCTCCATTGGGCGCTCCTTTGGTGAAAATGGTCCATTTGGGATCGGTCTCGCGGATCTCTGCGGTTGTTTTTCCCTCGTAGTCGCCATAATCCCATTCGAGGAGATCCTTATCGAGCACCGCTTCTTTCAAAAGGCCTGCAATTTCGCAGGTTTCTGTTGCTCGTTGCAAGGGGCTGCAGAGGACTTTTTTGAATTTTTTCCCCTTGAGTTTTTTGATGAGCCACTGGGCTTGCTCGCGTCCTTCATCGGTTAGGGGTATGTCGGTGAGGCCCGTATGCTGTTTCGATGCGGTCCACTCGGTCTCTCCGTGGCGAATCAGGTATACTTTTTGGTGAAATGTTTTCATCTTTTGTCTTCGTAATATAACCATTTGGCAATGTTGTCGAGGTAAATTGCCAAAGAATACGGGTAGGTGATTTCTGAACCTACGCCGTCCACATCGAAAGTGCTTGGAAGGATGCTTTTGATCACAGCTTCTTGATAGCCAACAAAGGGTTGTGAAGAGGCTGCGAGGCATTTTCCGGGTGTGGGAGAGGTTTTTAACCACTCTTCGATGGTGCTTTGTGTTGTGGGACGTCGCCATGTCCCATCTTCGAGTTGTTGTTTAGGGGAATCGATGACTAAGTGAGAAGCAAGATTTTTCAAGGGATGGCGATCGAAAAGATGGAGAAAAAGATCGGTTTCAAATTGTGCCCCTTCTGGAATCATTTCCATTTTAGGATCGAGATCTCGCCTCCCAGATAGAAGAACAATCTGATCGAAGCGAACTCCTCTTTTCCATTCCTCATAGAGATAATCTAGGCGCAATTGCATGACGGGCCCAATGGCTCCAAGAACAAGCGCATAGTCGTAGTGCTCAAGAGGTGCGTGCACTGCATCGACACAGCCGATTTCTTTTAAAGTGGGAAGGGCTATTTCGAGTTTGTTTTCTAAAGAGCAGTGCATCTCCCAGCGCTCTTTTCTCGCCTGCAGCCACTGCTGCTCGACTTCATCTTCGGACACATCGAAGAGCGCCAGCAATTTTTGAGTCGCCGGTTTGAGCATGCCCGAATCCTCTCTCAGTTGCATCCCGGAGAGATTGAAAGAAAAGGCTATGAAAAACAGAAAGACAATACATAATGTAATACGTTGCATCATTACTATAAGGTTACCATAATGGGCCATATTCATGAATACAAAGATGGACATAATCTGGCTCGAGCGGCTCAAATTTCAAACGGATACAATCCTTGAAAAAGTGATCAAGAAATCCAAACGAGCCATGAAAAAAAAAGAGCTGAGTATCCGAGAAAAATGGTTGGGAGTCCGCTTTCAAAAAGAGGTTTTCGATGGGTATATGTCCAAAGTGAACATCCAGTGGATTGACGAGGTCTTTGGTTATGGCGTCTTTGCCGAGAAGGATATTCCTTTAGGCGCGTATATTGGGGAGTACACGGGGCTTGTCCGCAAACGCACCCCGCGCAGAGATCGAAAAAATGACTATTGCTTTGAGTACACGATTGGGGATTGGGCGCGTAATCCCTTCATCATCGATGCTAAGAAGCATGGAAATTTTACACGCTACATCAACCACAGCGAGGATCCCAATCTCGAGTCCCTTGCCGTATATGTCGGCGAAGTGATGCATATCATCTTTGTAGCGCAAAAACCGATCAAGCAGGGATCGCAGATGTGTTACCACTACGGCGACTATTTTTGGAAAAAACGTCGCCGTTCAAAAAAGCTACCCATTAACGTGTCTTGATCAGTTCTATTAATGTATCTTGACCAGTTCCATTTCGAAGATCAGTGTGCTATTGGGCTCGATTTGAGGGCCATACCCTTGATCTCCATATGCGAGGTAAGAGGGGATGAAGATTTGCCATTTGTCGCCCACTTTCATTAGCTTGAGAGCTTCTGACCATCCGGGAATTACACGGTTAACGGGAAATTCTTGGGGCTTTTCCCGTTCATAAGTGCTATCGAAAACGTTTCCATTGAGAAGAGACCCGCGGTAATGAACGCTGACTGTATCGTGCATTGAAGGGATGGTTCCTGTTCCTTCTTTGAGGACTTTATATTGAAGACCACTTGCAAGAGTTTCGATCCCTTCTTTTTCTTTGTTCTCTTCGAGAAAGGTTTCTCCATCTTCTTTGTTTTTTAAAGAGAGCTCTTCAACATAGACTTTTTGCTGGTCTTGGACCTGCTTTTGCAAAGCTTGAAGAATATTTTTAATCTCTTCTTGCTCAAGTGCAGGAGTTTTTTGAGCGAGTGCGTCGGTAAGTCCTTTTTTTAATAGTTCATGGTCCAGTTCACTGAATTGTCCTAAGATTTGGCCGCCTGTCTGAAGGCCGATGCAATAACTCACTTTTTCACGGTTGCTTTCCATAGATAAAACTCCTAAATTTGCTCTATTTTTCAACAGTCTAATAGAGTATACTCCGTATATGCAAATCAAATCTTCTGAAAAAATGCCTTTACTAGAGCTTTTAGGGATCCTTTCTCCTGATAGTTCCAAAAATACACTCCGTTCTTGGATCGAAAAGGGTCGAGTCACCGTGGATAATAAGCTGGCTCAGCATCCCAATCAAACGATTGAATCGGGACAAGAGATCGTTGTTGGAACTAAGCCTAAATTTCTTAAAAATGGGCTAAAAATTGTTTACGAAGATGATCATCTGGTCGTCGTCGATAAGCCTCGAGGGTTGCTCAGTGTTGCCACAGACATGGAGACAGAATTTACGGTCCATGCATTTTTGAAACACCGCTTTCACTCGCGAAAGGTTCATCCCATTCATCGTCTCGATAAAGAGACGTCAGGGCTTCTTGTTTTTGCTTATACAGAACAAGCGCGTGATCACCTTAAAAAGCAGCTTGAGATGCGGACTATGCATCGGGAATACCGCGCGGTTGTGCATGGACATCCGGGAAAGGGAACTTGGCGCTGTTTCTTATATGAAGACAAGCGGATGAAAATGCATGTTTGCTCGCGAAGCGAGGGCAAAGAGGCGATCACTCATTTTGAAACGATCAAAAAGCAGAAAAAGACCTCTATTCTCAAGGTCAAGCTCGAATCGGGACGGAAGCATCAAATCCGCGTACAAGCAGCACATTTTGGCCATCCCGTTGTGGGAGATTCCAAATATGGTCCTACCGAGGATACAGGGCATAAACTGCAACTGCGCGCCGTCAAGTTGGAGTTTGAACACCCAATGTTAAAAGAGCGTCTTCTCCTGAGCGAAAACGGTCGCTGAGCGATTCATCAAAACAGCATCGACTAAGACAAGCGCTCCCATGGCTTCGACCACGGGGACGCCGCGTATCGCCACGCAAGGGTCGTGTTTCGATCCTTCGGGGAGTTTGTACTCTTGCTTATGCCCTTCAAAATCGAGGGTTTCTTGAGATTTGAGGATGGAGGAAGTGGGTTTAAAGCCGCAGCGAACGACGAGGGGCATTCCAGTGGAAATTCCGCCAAGGATTCCCCCTGCGTGATTGGTAGATGTGATGACGTGCCGCTCAATATTTCGCTCAAAGCTATCGTTGTGCTCAGAGCCATGCATTTGAGCTGCGGCAAATCCGGAGCCGATTTCGATTCCTTTACAGGCGGGGATCGAGAGCATCGCTTTGGCAAGGTTAGCGTCGAGTTTTTCATAGATGGGATCGCCGAGACCGGGATAAAGCCCCTCTGCGCGCAGCTCGATGATGCCACCTAGCGAGTCTCCCTCTTTTTTGGCTTGTTCAATGGCTGCCATCATCTGAGACTCGGCATTTTTGTCGGGACAGAAAATGGGGCTTTTTAGGGTTTCTTCGCGCAAAGAATCGATTTCTGTATGTTCAGGCTCTGAGGCTTTGATCGGGCCGATTTGTGTAACAAAAGCGGCGAGTTCAATGCCGAATTGCATGAGCAGCTTTTTTGCAATCGCACCAGCTGCTACGCGTCCCGCAGTTTCTCGCGCGGAGGCGCGACCACCACCGCGGTAATCGAAATGGCCATATTTCTCTTGGTAGGTGAAATTCGCATGGCCGGGCCGAAGCAAGTTTTTGACAGGTTCATACGGGCTGGAATCGGCGCCTTGATTGGGAATGAGGATGGAAATGGGCGTGCCTGTAGTCTTCCCCTCAAAAACCCCCGAATAGATCTCGGCCGCATCTCCTTCTTTGCGTGGGGATGTATAGGGACTTTTTCCCGGGCGGCGATAAAAAAGTTCTCGATTGATTTCTTCTTCAGAGATTAGGAGCCCTGCAGGGCATCCGTCGATGACAACACCGATGGCTTTTCCGTGGGATTCTCCCCAAGTGGTGATCCGAAAGATTTGTCCAAATTGATTACTTGCCATAACGCCTCTAGGATTTCTTGATCCGTTTTGCCCTCTAATTCGATGGGATATGAAGGGATTTTTTCATATTTGAGGATTCTTGTGCAATACATTCTCTCGAAAGAGCCTTCGGGATCGTCGTGGTCGAGAAAAGTGGGAAGAGGGGGAGTGAGTAGACGCTGTTTTAAAAGGGTTTTAGGGCATTTAAGGTAGACCATTTTCCCCAAGGTTTGTAGATGGGCCAAACTTTGCTCATCGAGAACGGTTGATCCACCAACTGCAATCACATGCCCTGTGACAGTGATTCTGCAGACGAGATTTTTTTCTATCTCTCGTAAATCCTCGAGAGGAATAGAGCGCACACTGCACCCTGTTTGTTTTTCGATGAGCTGATCGGTATCGAGAAAGGGAAGACCGAGTCGCTTTCCAAAATAGGTTTTTCCAGCGGATTTAAACCCGAACAAGATCCAGTTCAATTTGTGCTCCACATTTTTGGAAATCCTCGATGAAGGAGGGATAGGTTTTAGCAATGCACTCTGCATCTTCTACGATTGAAGTTCCTTCAGCTGCAAGAGCGGCGACGGACAAAGAAAGTGCGATCCGGTGATCGCGATGCGCATTCAGAGTGGCGGCTTTCAGCTTGCTGTGATTGACGGTGAATCCATCGGGATGCTCGGTGATATCTGCCCCCATTTTTTTGAGTTCCCCACAAATGGTTGAGATCCGATCGGATTCTTTAAAGCGGGCAATGGCTCCATTTTGGATCGTGGTAGACCCTTGCGCAAAGCAACCTATGACGGCAAGAATGGGGAGAGCATCGATACACGCATTGACATCGATGGTCTTTCCCTTCAGCTCGCTTGGTTCAATGACGAGTGTTTTTTCATCCCAATGGATGTGAGCGCCCATTTGCACGAGGATATCGATGAACATTTTGTCCCCTTGCACATCATCGGGATCCAGCCCCTCGATTGCGAGTTTGGATTGAGTGATCAGAGCTGCGGCAATGGGAAAAGCTGCCGTGCTAAAATCTCCGGGAACTGTATAGGTGATTCCGCTATAACTTAGGCCCCCTTTGACCTGATAGTGGCAATGGGCATGGTGAGAAATACTCGCGCCGAGACGTTTTAGCCAGTCGAGTGTGAGATTGATCCAGGGAAGTTCTCCAGGGTTTTCGACAAAGATATCGGTCGTGCTATCTAAAAAAGATGTCGCTATCAGAAGGGCGGAAACGGGTTGAGAATCTTCCCCATTAAGTCTGCAGGTTCCGGGATGAATAGGTCCGCGTATCAAGATGGGGGCATGACCATCTCCACGTGCACTCTCAGCAATGGCTCCAAGATCGCGAAGAGCGCCTAGAAGGGGTTTAATGGGGCGTCTTGTCCGTACTGAAACATCGCCTGTGATTTCGGTATAGGAAGGCAAAAGGGCTGCGAGAGCGCCGGTAAAGCGCAAAATTTGTCCTGAATTTCCAGCATCGATGATATCTCTTGCGGGGCCAAAGTGTCCTTCGATTTCAAGTCGATTGCCTTGTCTTTGAACGTTTGCTCCAAAAATGGAAATGGCTTGCAATAGGGCATCGCAGTCAGTGGAGGAAAGCACATTGTCGATACGGGTGATTCCTTGACCGAGCATCGCAAACACAATCGCCCGCAGGCTGTGTGATTTCGAAGGGGGAATCACAAGCTTTCCAGATAGCTTACTTGGGTGAATGGCAAAATTGTTCATAAATCCACGTGATGGCTTCTTCCAAAAGTGGAAATTCCACTTCGCTGCAAAAATTTCCGTTAAAAGGTGCTACGCGTCCAATCTCTTCAAGCAAAACAAGACGAGGCGTTCCTTTGAGAGCTTTTTTATCGAGCGCAAGCGCTGACATCCAATCATCGAGACTATGCTGCATGGAGATTTTTAAAGGAATTTGATAAAGCTGAAAAATTTCTCGGACCTTGTCAAAAGCCTCTTTTGGAAGCAGTCCCATTTTGTTGCTGATGAAGCTTGCGACTAAAATACCGATCGCAACGGCCTCGCCGTGATCGATCTGATAGTCTTCGAGCATTTCTAAGGCATGTCCAAAGGTATGCCCAAAGTTGAGAATACGACGGGACCCTTTTTCCTCTTCGGGATCGTCTTCGACAATATCTCGTTTGATTGTGACACTTTCATAGATCCGATCCATTATGAATTCGAGATCATGAGTCTCCCATTTATCGACGTTTTCTTTCATCGAGTCAAAAAGGGAGGGGGATTCGATTAGCCCTGCTTTGATCATTTCCACGATGCCACTTTTCTTTTGCTTTTGAGGCAATGTGGCGAGAAAAGCTCCATCAATCCACACGGCTTCGGGAGGATAGAAGGCTCCGATCATGTTTTTCCCGTAAGCGGTATTGACGGCCGTTTTTCCTCCAATAGAGGCATCGACCATGGCAATGAGCGATGTGGGAATCTGGATGTGGGCAATGCCACGACAATAGTTAGCAGCTAGAAACCCGGTCACATCTCCCACAACGCCCCCTCCAAGACCAATGATGAGGGAGTCACGTCCAAAATTATGAGAGAGGAGGTGATCTTCGAGCATGCTTTTTGTTTCACGCGTTTTGGAAGCCTCGCCCGCTGGAAAGGAAAAGATTTTCACGTCGAGATGTTCCATTTGCGTGTGGTAGAGTTTTTCAACGTGTGTGTCAGTGATGATGACGACTTTTCGCTCCTCTTCGTCTAAAAGCGCGGGCAATTTTTCAGAAAGGGCAAAATCGATCCCACAGTGGACTTGGGTGATTTGAGTTTTCCAATGAGTTTTGAGCTTGAATTCTTTGTCCATTACGCTAACATTTCCGCATGCTCATTGGTTGTATCACAGGCCCAAATTTTGAAACAGCGAAAAGGCAAATTGCGATTGCCAATACCATTTGCGATGGAATTGAGTTGCGAGTTGACCTTCTCGAAACAGATATGATCCCTTTTTCCAAAGGCTTTGTGATCCATACCCACTCTGAGCGCTCAGAGCTTTCCACGGGCAAAACGATTAGCACCTATCACAATTACAACGAGACACCCGCAAATCTTGAGCAGATTTTTGACGCCATGCCCGTGGCCGATTTTTACAAACTCTCCACCTTTGCCCGGAGCACAACCGATTCTTTGAGAATGCTCGCCTTTGCAAAAAATAAGCCCAACGTGGCTGGGATGTGCATGGGGCCGCTGGGCCAGATCACGCGCCAGCCGCCGCGCCACGCTCCGTCCGTAGGGCGTACATTTGCGCGTCCCGACCATGGCTATTGCCATCTCGTCGGATTTGGTGATCTCCCCCTGCACGAACAGTACCGGCGGCGGGTCGAGGATTTCTTTGAGC
>JAAKFB010000073.1 GCA_011065235.1 Chlamydiota bacterium
ACCACTAAAGAAATCTAAAACATGATCTCGAAACGTTTCAACATCAAGATTTTTATCGAGATCGGAATACTCGTTTTTTTTACGACTTCTGGTCATTTGGTTCTCCTTTTGTGAATGACTTCATAAAAGGAGAACTAGTCCTAAATATTTTATCAAGTATTTCTTGTTAAAAGGCCCTGCCCTTTTTCCAGAGCCGATTTACTATCACTCTCTGGATTGGTTTTCTAAAGGGACATCGACAGCGGTCATTTTGAAGAGGGGCTGCACGGAAATGAGAGTGACGTGAGATTCGATTACCCCCATGGGGTGATCAAGAGTGAGTTCCCAAACATTAGTGAGCAAAAGCCCGATTTGGGAGACAAAATCTCCCTGGTTCACATAAACGACATGTGGAGGACGCTTTTTTTCAGGCAGTGCCTTCCATTCGTCTAAGACCTCATCCGAAATCCCCGGAGGATTAAATGCGACAGATTTCGCATCCATGTTGAGAAGATCATATTCGTAGATCAACGTGTAGATAACAAACACTCCTCCTAAGCTGAACCCGATGACACGGGCTGGCTTTTCATTCTTTTTCATCTTTTCTAGCCAAGCACGGATCTCTTTTCGAGCACGTAAATAGGTCGTATGACCCGTTCCTGTCGTATCTAGGTCACTTAAAATGGATGCCCAGCCCTTTTCAGAGGTGAGATTGAGATCGGTTCCCCTATAGAGAAGAAGCGGCGTGCCACTGCCCTTTTTTTCAGGGACAAGCCCAAATGCGGGCATCCCATGCCACAGATCTATCACAGCATCTATGATATAAGTCTCTTTTTCAGATATTTGAATTTTCATCCCCTTTTTCAGGGGGCGATATGCCATTACCTTGGCGAGAATTTCATCTTGGGTGAAATTGTGATCCTCGGAAGGAGGAAGGGTTTTTAAAACACAATTGGTCACTTCAATATCGCGCGTGGCATCTGTGACAATCCCCACAATGGGATGATAGATCGAAAAATAGCCATAATTTTCATCGAACTGAAAAAGCTCGGGAGTTTTGACTTGAAACACCTTCTGATCTAGAGGGCTGGCTAAATGGTAAGGCTGATTTTTGGGGGAAAGGGTCCATGTCAGTAATTTATCCCAACTCTTGATAGCTTTTACACGCATTTCACCCATTCTTTTCACTTCTTCGGGTTCATTGAGAAGGCCCGGGCACCTATCTTGATCCTGAGCAAAGCTACTCTGAAATGATCCAAGACAAAGCAGGAGCAAAAGCTTCAAATAGCTGAGAGCCCCTCGTTTCCAAATCAAGAATTTGAATTTCTTTTTCATTACTAACGCGAAAGTGCAATTTCTCTTTATCTTGATAAATGACAAATTCATTCGGATCCCGACTTCCATTATAGCGGCCGGTAATCGAATATGGCCATTTTTCTACATCGAAGATCGATTCTCCATCAAAGATCTCTTTGGGAAAATTCTCATCTCCAAGCAAATAATGCAAAAATGTAGGGAAGATATCAATATGTGATGCCATTGAACAAACATTTTGCGTCCTATCGTTAAATTTAAAGAACAGAGGAACATGTGTTTGCATATCGCTCAGATTCGATGCGTGAAATAGATGCCCCTCTTCGTAAAATTCCTCTCCATGATCTCCCGTGACCGCAATCACGGCCTCATCCCATTTTCCTGATTTTTGCATCGCTTCTTTAAATTCCCCAAAAAGAGAATCGACAAAGTGAATGGAATTGCGATAGCGGTTTTTGAGAGATTCTAAGCTTTTTTTGGAGAATGCCATTTTAAGATGGTTGATATCAGATAGGTAAGGATGGAATTTTGCTTCGTGATCTTCAGGCCAACTATAATCAAAATGGGTCGAATCTAAGAAAATAAGATAGCAATTGCCTCCTTCATTGGGATCTGACGAGACCGCTTCGATGAGTTTTGCTACCGCTTTTTGATCATTCTCACAAGAACGGATGTGATGGTCGCTTGGATAGGAGTGTTTTGAATCTAATAATTGATTTTCTGCTCCAAAAATCCGTTGATCCATTTGGTAGTAGTCCAAGTGAGAAGAAGAAAATAAGTGAATTTGGTACCCCAATTGCTTTAAACATCTAAGGCCCAAACTCCCCTTTTTCCACTTATCTGGAGTGGTCTCAGAAAAATAGAAAGGGAATTTTGAGTAAAAAATCGAAAACCAAGACAGCTGTGTTCCATTCCCACTGGCAATTCCCACTTCGGGAGATTGATAATCTTGTCGAAACTGACTCAAATTTGGAGCAATCTCTTCAGTTATGAAATCAGAACGCAAACTCTCGATCACAAAAACGAAAAGATTGGGTTTATATGCAGTGGGAATCAGCTTCTCAATTTTTTCATCAACTTCTTTTTCAGAGGGAAAGGGTTTTAACTGATCTCCGAGAGGAACTCGGGATGAACGATGCCAAAGGGAAATGTGCTTCCAAGGGAGCGCTTCGTAGAGCTCTAAGGGATATTTTCCTCGATCTGCATGCATGAGAAATAAGGGAATGATTCCAAAAGCCAGTACGCATGCACGAAAATTTAGTCTCAGAGGCCTTTTATCGCTCCACCGGTTGCATAATGTATGAAAATAAATCCCCCCTCCAATCAGTCCTACTGCTCCGAGTAGAGCGAATATCCATGTTAGAATAGAAATCCGAGAGGCATGGAGCATTTGGATGAAATTTGCCCAACTCTCTTGGAAGATCAGCCCCAAACCATAAGTGAGTGAAAGGTCCATCAATCGAACGAGAAGAAATTCCAAACCATGAAATAGCAAAAGAACCACTGTGAATGCTATGTAGCACACCCCGAGCAATTTAGATGCCCGCTGCTTAAAAAATACAGCAAAGAACGCAAGAAGCATGACTTCGAAAAGGCATTGAAAGGAAGCGTAGCAGAAAAAGGCAAGTTTTTCGTAAAGGCCTCCATTCTCAATGACTTGAACGTGATAGCAGTGAAAAAATGCCATCACGAGGAACAGCATTCCAAAATAAAAATAATTAACAGGTAAAGGCGTTTGCTTTTTCATAGAGAGAATGTCATCGTGCTCTATGATTCTCTATAATGTTAAATTAATTTTTGAGTCAATTGCGATTACGGGTTTTTGCCATGAGATATACCACAAGTCCTTCAAAATCATTATAATTTACATAAGCTTGCAAATCTTCTTTTTTGACATTTAGACTTTCTGCTAATCCGGGAATATAGGCATTAATATTATTTGCCTTTAATTCCGCAGTAAATCTTTGTGAAAACCCATCGATAAATCCATTCCATTTGAAGCTACTGCTTCGAATTTGATGCATACAATAAACCAGGCGGGGATCTGAAAAGACAGTGCCTATAAAGCGAACAGGATGGACATAGCTAATATCATGACCGAGACGCTCGAGGTATTTTTTTTCAAATAGCAACTTAAAAACATTGTCTTCAGCAAGTGTCCCCAAAAGCAGTCCTATTTTTTGCTTTTCCTCGGCACTCAATGGCAGCGTTTCATAGGGGTTTGGTTCAGCTTTAGGAGTTTCTGCCATTGTCGTAGCCGGTTTTTCCACCAATTGAGCCAAATCTTCAACTTGTGGCTGAAGTTCTTCTTCTATTTCTTCTTCAGAACTTTGGGATTGTAAGATCTGAGCCGTTTCTTTTTCGACAATTCCCTCTAGAGAAACCACGGGTTCTAATTCCAATTTCTGCTCTTCTAAGATTTCAATGGCTGTATCTTCATTTACCTCTTCAACATATTCAGGCATTTCTTCTTTACTTTCGGGAACTAACGTGATTTCTTGCTCTGAAAATAAGAGGGTTTCTATCGGCTCAATACTTGTCTCTTGGTTGGCAACAAATAAAGCTGCCAGCGATATCGCAATCAGCGTTTTCATTAGAGACTCCTTCCATTCAAATATAGCATGAAAGACTACCATATCGACTTTTCGAATTTGTAGACAATTTTTTTTCAACCCCTTAAAAAAGGGGAGAGGAGGCCTGCATGTTTTTTATTGCCATTTGCACAGCATTTGCCACTCTTCTATCTATGGAAGAAGAGGTGGTCTTTTTTCAGGACGATTCTTTGGATCAATCCCTACAGGAAGATTGCGCTCCCCCCTCTGCCAGAGAGGAAAAAGACCTTTTTTCCCAAATTAGCATGGAGAGCCGGCGGCTTTACAACTCTTTAGACTGCGAGGGGAAAAACCGGGCTCTCGAGCTTTCTCACAAATATCAACATAAAAATGAAGCTATCCAAGAAGCAGCTAAAGAAATGGGGAAAAGACAACAGGATCATTATCCCTACCAACAAGATTACCAAAAACAATTAGAAGATCGTTCTAAACAAGACAATTATGATAATAAATACGGCCATTAGTTGATTTAATAATATAAAAAATGATAATACTTAATTATGAGTCTGCGTGTTTTTTTATTTGGAGAAGCCGAAAAAGGGGATATGTGCTCCCCATTGCGGCTTGAAAACCTAGTTGATCTCGCCGAGCGCCTAGGAAATCCCCCAAGCGATAGCATTGGTATCGACTATGCTGTTCAAACTCTGCTCTTTAAGCATGAGTTGATTTATTACCGAATTGCTGAAGAAGGCTTTAGCCATAAGGATTATATGCGTGGTGTAAAGCTGCTTTACAATTACGGGAGAAAAATGAACTTATCTGCCATTTGCCTTCCAGGAGTCGGAGATCGTCGCATTATTGAATCTCTTGGTCCTTTTTGCCAACAAATTAATGCTCTGCTCGTATTCACTGAGAAAGATCTCTACGACTACTTAACAGGCTCAAAGTATTGAAGAAGCCCCTCTTGGGTAGGTTTCATCGATTTTGCCCCTGCAGTCCAATTCGCAGGGCAGACTTCCCCATGTTTCTCATGGAAAATCAAAGCGTCTAACAAACGCAATGCTTCGTCAACAGAGCGGCCGATCGGCAAGTCATTGACCAGCTGATGGCGAATGATCCCTTGTTTATCGATCAGAAACTGCCCCCGATAAGCGAGCCCCTCATCTTCTTTCAAGACATGGTAATTCCTTGAGATATCTTTGTTTAGATCCGAAACGATGGGGTATTCAACTCCTGCAATCCCTCCTTGAGACTTGGGTTGATTGATCCAAGCTGCGTGAGTATACCAACTATCGACCGAACATCCAACGATTTGAGCACCTCTTTTATGAAATTCTTCCAATTTATCTTGAAAAGCATGGAGTTCTGTCGGGCAAACAAACGTAAAATCAAGAGGATAGAAAAAAAATAGGATATATTTTCCTTTCAAATCATCCAGTGAAAATTCATCGATAATTTTCCCTTTTACAACTGCTTTTGTTTTGAAATGCGGGGCGTTTTTCCCGATGAGCAAACTAGACATACAATTTATCCTCCAAAGTATTTTTTAGCTTCTTTCAGCCATTCTTCTTTCCCAATCGTCGTCTCCTCGCCATGCCCAGGGATTACGCGAGTATTTGGGGGCAAGAGAGAGAGTATTTTTAGAGAATCCCACATTTTTGCAGGTACAGATGTAGGAAAACTCAAGTTGCCAATGGTCCCTTTAAAAAGGGTATCTCCTGAAATCAAGACGTTTTCGCTTTCTAAATAGAAGCAGACCCCGCCTGGCGTATGACCCGGTGTATGGATCACCTTAAGGGTAAGCTCTCCCAGCTTGATTTCTTGTCCGTCTTCCAAAAAATGATCGGGTTCCACGGGGGGAACCTCGATTAAAAGAGGAAGCCCATCAGATCCAGGTTTTTTTAGATTTTCTTCATCAAGTTTATGTACGTAGACAGGGATGTTTAGTTTCTCTTTTAAGGAGGCCGCAGCTGCGGTGTGATCCCAATGAGAATGGGTAAGAAGGAGCATTTCGATATCAAGCTCGAGCTCCTCAATTCTCTTGAAAAGTTGATCTCCACTATCAGCTGGAGCATCGATAATCGCCCCTTTGTGGGTTTGCATACAAGCTAAAAGAATGCAATTCGTGAGCGCAGGACCGCTGCAATAGACTTCTAAAAACATCGCACCGGAGAGGATTCGAACCTCTGACCTCACGGTTCGTAGCCGTGTGCTCTATCCAGCTAAGCTACCGGTGCAAAAGTCTGCCATTGTCCCTGGAATTCCGATTTTTGCCAAGGGATTTCTCTTGCATTCCTAGGAGAAACGTGCTATGATTTTTTTAAATTATTTTTATAATTATGTGTATAAACATCGACTGGGCCAAGCAATGGTCCCATCATTCTCCGGGGTTCAAAAAAGGAAGAGTCCACATTCAACTTCCCAATCAACAAATGGGAGCTTCCACTGTCCATATTTGCGATATGTACCACTTACCCTTTTACCGATTCATCACATCTGGAATTTTAGATACGCAAGAAGAAGAATACATGCAATTTGCAGCGCAAAATGGATGGATCGGGTCTACTTTTAAGGAGATAGACGCATGACTCGCAAAAAACACCATTTTCTTGCTTGGACCATTTGGTTCTTAAGCTCACTATTCATGTTTTACAAATATGCTATCGAGGTCTCTCCTAGCGTCATGACCACTCATCTCATGAGTGAATTTCATATCGATGGTGCCCAACTGGGCAATCTTGCAGCGTGTTATTTTTATGCCTACCTATTGATACAAATTCCAGCAGGTCTTTTAGTGGACCGCTTTGGCCCGCGCCGGGTCACCACAATCGCGATTGCCATCTGCGCGTTTGGAACGATCGTTTTTGCTAATTCCAGCATCCTTTTTCTGGCGCAATTAGGCCGCTTCCTATCTGGTTTTGGCGCTGCCTTTGCTGCTTTGAATTGCCTAAAGCTTACAGCAAACTGGTTTCCATCAAACCGCTTTGCCCTCATGGCCGGCCTAATGATGACCTTAGGGATGCTCGGTGCAGTTGCCGGTCAAGCTCCTCTTTCTGCTTTCATCAATTCCATGAGCTGGAGACAGGCACTTTTTATCATCGGAGTTGCGGGACTTGTTTTAGCCGCGATTTTTTGGCTCGTGGTTCGTGATCAAAGCAAATATCACCTCGCACCGATCAATTTGATGCCTAAAAATTCCAATCTCTGGGAGAGCGTTCGCTCTGTCTTTAAAAATAAGCAGTCGTGGCTGCTCTCGATCTATAGTGGTTTTGCCTTTGCACCTCTCACAGTTTTCGGAGGCTTATGGGGCGTTCCCTATATAGCGGAAACCTTTCAAGTAGATAAAACCCATGCCGCTCAAGTCGTCTCTTTGATTTTCATAGGTTTTGCCGTGGGAGCTCCCCTATGGGGATGGTTTTCTGACTTCATCGGAAATCGAAAAAAAGTGATGTACGTAGGAACAAGCATTTCAACCATCGCTTTTTGCTTTATTCTTTATGCGCCACTTTCTCTATGGTCCCTCAATATTCTGATGTTTCTATTTGGTTTTTTTGCCAGCACGTTTCTCATCTGCTTCTCTATGATCCGTGAGACCAATGCCCCCGCCGTTGCAGCCACCGCGATAGGCTTCATGAATGCCTTTGATGCCCTACTAGCAGCCTTCTCCGATCCGCTAACTGGGAAATTTCTCGATCTTGCCTGGGATGGGAAAACCGTAGAAGGAGCGCGTATTTTCTCAGTCGTCGCCTACAAATGGACGCTCACTACTGTACCCATCTATCTAATAGCTGCAGTCGTGCTACTCTTTTTCATCAAAGAGACACATTGTAAGCACATTTACCCGAGCACAATGCCATGATTAGAATTACTCCTTTCCTTCTCAGCTCTTTGCCTAAATGGCCAGTCTTTCAACCACCAGCTATTCCAAGAAGCCTATGGGTAAGAAGTTTTACAACTGATAAGAGTGAATTACCCCTGTCACAAAAAAAAATCCAAGAATTCACCAAAAAACCAAACTTTTTAAAAGTGCAATCCCTTTTAAGGGAAGAAAAAACATCCCGAAAAGAGGACGATAGTTTAGCAGATACGCTCCGACAACTTGGGGATAAAGCTCGTCAAGAAGGAAAAATCGACGATGCCATTATACACTACAAAGAAGAACTTTCACAGTGGACGCCTTCAATTGGACGCTCCCTCAGCTACCCATCGATCTAGTAGCCGCAGTGGTCCTGCTCGTTTTCATCAAAGAGACACATTGTAAGCACATTTACCCGAGCACAATGCCATGATTAGAAATACTCCTTTCCTTCTCAGCGCTTTGCCTAACTGGCCAGTCTTTCAACCACCAGCTATGCCAAGAAGCCTATGGGTAAGAAGTTTTACAACTGATAAGAGTGAATTACCC
>JAAKFB010000074.1 GCA_011065235.1 Chlamydiota bacterium
GCCTTAGTGAATGGGAAGAACATCTCGGTTGTCGATGTAATGAATAAAATGGATGTTTATATTTCTCGCGGCTATCCCGAGTATGCCGACTCTACTGTCCATCGCCACCGAGTTTTTATTCAAAATTGGCGCCAATCCCTCGATCAATTAATTGATAACGAAATAAACATGGCGGATGCTGAAAAGCTCGAAATCAAAATTACTGAGGCCGAAATCCGCGAAACTATCCACGAACGTTTCGGCCCCAATGTCATGGCTTCTTTAGACTCCTTGAACATTTCTTTTGAAGAAGCTTGGCAAATGATCTACTCTGAAATGGCTGTCCAACGGATGAGCGGATATCGTGTTTACTCAAAAGCTATGCACCGCGTTGGCCCTCAAGACATCAAAGTAGCCTTTGTCGATCATCTCAAACAAAATCCTCCTAAAGAAGAGTGGAAATACCAAGTCCTCTCTATCCGAGCTAAAACAGAGAGCTTGGGAAGTATTTATGCGCAAAAGGCCTATGCACTGATCCGCAATGAGCCCCTTCCCTTTGAAGTTTTGGCCAATAAGCTCAAGCAGGAAAACGAGATCGATTCAAGTATTAGCATCAACGTTTCTGATGAATATTGCGTTGAAGGAAAAAATCTCTCCGATTCCCATAAAGCCATTTTGTGCAATCTCGATCCCAACACCTATAGCGAACCCATTGCACAAGTGAGCCGTCACGATCAGAGCGTTGTTCATCGCATTTTTTATTTGATGGACCATACGACAAACCCTCCTCCAAAGTTTGATTCGATGGTCGATGAACTGCATGACGAACTCGTACAACAAGAAATCAGCAAAGAATATCCCGTCTACTTGGCTAAACTGCGCAAACAATTCAACTTCGATCAGAGAAACCTGGATTCTATCCCCCAAGATTTCCAACCCTTCTCTCTACAATAATGCCCATATATAGACCCACCGAATTGCACCAGCTAGGCGTACGCGCCAAAAGGCGACTATCCCAAAATTTTCTCATCGATCGCAACATTTTGCAAAAAATCTGCACGACCGCAGAGATTAAACAAAATGACACTGTCCTTGAAATTGGTCCGGGTCCAGGAGCTCTTACAGAAGCCCTCCTTGAAAAAGGGGCACGCGTCATTGCAGTCGAAAAAGATCCCGAGCTCGCAGAAAAGCTCCATCGTTTTGACTCAAAAAATCTCGAGATTATCTGCGGTGATGCGTTGACTTTTCCATTTGATGATATTCCAGCAGGAACCAAAGTAGTCGCCAATCTCCCCTATCACATCACCACCCCGCTTATCGGGCGATTGATTGTCAGATCGCCCCAAATTCACTCCCTAACCGTAATGGTTCAAAAGGAAGTGGGCCTCAGGATGTGCGCACGGGAAAATACGGCAATGTACAGCAGCTTTACAGTGTTCCTAAAAGCCTATAGCACCCCTACCTTTGGCTTCACGGTCAAGCCCCGTTCATTTTTCCCCGTCCCTTCTGTCCACTCTTGCGTCGTTCATCTTCGCCTGCACCCCTTTGCCTTTCCTTTCTCAGAGGAGGCGTTTTTTCAACTCACGCGCACCGCTTTTGGAAAGCGTAGAAAAATGATCACGACTTCTTTAAAAAGTCTTTTCTCTCAGGAAAAAATCAGAACCGCATTAGTAGCCATTTCCAAAAAGCCAACCGCCCGCCCCCAGGAGTTATCTCTTGCGGAATTTGGCGCCCTTTTTAGTGAGATAAATTCCCATTGAGAGGGCCGCGAGGGCGACCACCCACCAGATCCAAGCGTAGCTGGAGTCTTTTTCCAGATCATTTGCTGCAAATAAGGGGGCCGTTACCAGAGTATTTCCCCTCTCGTCACTTACGACAAGCTTACCCACAAGTTTTCCTGTTCGGATTGGCAAATAGAGCTTGTGCCAAATGAGCTTTGCTTCCAGCTCGAGCTCTTCAGAAGGGAAATAGGCAATGGCCACATCTTGATTTAAACCGGCCTTCAACGGACCGCTTGCTCTTGGAACCTCTCTTGAAAAACACTCGGGGTCTTTAGAGAAAAGAACACGGCTCTTCTTCTTCTCGCGAAAGGCGGATTCGAAAAGGGTGATCGCATCTTTAAAACGATCTTCGCTCGTCTCACATCCAAGTAGCACCACAACCAATCGGCGGCCATGATCTTCTGCAGCAGCGACCAGATTGTACCCAGCGCTAGCAATATATCCCGTTTTTCCCCCTAAAATTTTGGAGTATTGATATTTTCCATCTTTGACAAGCGGATTTGTATTTTGGATTACCTTGCCCACCCCCGAATCGAAGACTTTTTTCCCAGCAATCTGGCAAAAAAGAGGCTCCGCAAAAGCCAAGCCCGCTATTCTGGCCATGTCATAAGCAGTCGTCATCTGGGCCGGATGGTGGAGCCCGTGAGGATTATGAAAGCGAGTCTGCTCAATCCCCTTCTCTCGCAAGTAGGTATTGAGCTCGTCCATGAACTTATCAATCGACTTGGAGCTATTTTCTGCAATGACATTGGCCGCATCATTGCCTGATGCCAAAAGCAATCCGTGTAATAACATATTCAGCTCGTAGGATTTGCCAACTTCCAGCCCCATAGTCACCCCATCGTGTTCCAAAATGTAGGAAGCGAATCCCATCGGGTCAGCCTGTTTGACATCTGCATGCAACATCTCTAAGGCTGTCTTGGAAGCAGTGTATTTTTTCTCTAAATCAACCTTTTTGTGATCAAGGACAAAAAGAGCGGTCGCAATTTTGAGGATACTGGCGGGGTAATGGGGTTCTTTCGCCTTTTTTTCAAAAAGAATAGCTCCATTTTCCGGGTTGTATAAAATCGCAGATTTCGCATGCACAGGAACATTAAGGGGCTGAGCTTCAAGGATTGTGATGCAAAAAAGAAAAAGAAAGGCAGCAATTCGTAGCATATAATTTATCGTCCAGCACTTTAAATAAAAGGGCCAATGTGCTCAATATGAGGGTACCGGCGGAGGATACATAATTGCAGTGTATCTCACCTGAGAATTTTTCTCAAAACGTGGAGAATCATGACCCCCAGCGATTTAGAAAAAGCGTATCAAGATTTTTCGGAAAATTTCCAAGAGAGTGCTCCTGACGGGATCATTGAAATCGATCTTGAAGCTCTTTGCGAAATGGGACTTGTAAACAAGGAAGACTTTGATCATGAAGACCCCGACGAGGTGACCCAATATTTCCAAGTCTTGGAAAACCCCGACAAAATCACCCTTCACAACGAAAAATTTGCCATTTGGATCGTCCCAAAGGTGATCGACGAGATCTCAACGACACACACCTATATTTCTCAGATCCACAAAGATAAGTTCCATCTAGAGCTTGTCTATGCCAATGCCGGCGTATACAACACTCCCAAATTCATCCTCAAGGTGCTACAGCATTTCCTGATCGAAGTGATCGACACAGATGCGATCATCTCTTCTATGGGCAAAAAGGCTAGATGAACAGAAAATAGCCCTCACGAGTGCCCGTCAAATTAAAATAAAAATAATCTAGTCTTTGGAAGGGCTAGCAGAAGTGAAAGAGCTAGTATTAGGCAGCATGGCAAACTTCGTTGCCATGTCCGGCGCTGAAGCGTCTTGAGCTGACTATCGCTTTGCTAAATCGGATCCTACACGAAGGCGCCCCGTGTGAAACACTGTGGCGCTACGCACGGATCGATTTTGCTGTGCGCTAGCAGCCGCGGGCTGCTCGAGCATAAAAAAGAGCCCTTTTTTATGTCGCTCGCAGAGCTATTCTTTATATTGCTCTGACTTTCATTTATTCGGACATTTTGCTAGATTTTTGTCCGAATTATGTCCGAATTAACCAGTATTCGGACATTTTGCCAGATTTTTGTCCGAATTATGTCCGAATTAGATGGGATTGGTGCGAATCTAGCCAATCCAAGAGTTCTAAATGCGTCTCCCATAGGGACTTTCTCTGAACACCTAAAAATTTAAACAAAACCATGCTATAATAGTCCTTTTTAAAACCTAATGGAAGACAATGATTATAAATAAAGATTTTAAAGGTTTTCACGAGTATAGGATTGACCAACCAAATCTACAATTCTTAAGGCACGATGGCAAACCAATAACATGCTACAGTGCTGCTGCAAAAATAGAAACTCTAGCCTTAAAGCGATTCTCTACTTTCGCATGGTTTAAATTCTGGTGCTTAGATTTCCTAGCTTTTATTCCGCTATTCAAAAGGTTTCAATTCTCAAAACTTAACCATCAACTCATGCCTCCCCTTACTAAAAAAATTAATGATTTCAATAAGGCTGTTAGAGAATATTACCATTGTCCTTTTGGGACTGTGAAATATATTGAAGACGCGCAAATCATTTGTCTAGGAGAGTGTCATACTAACTCAGAAAATCGAAAAGTAAATACTGATTTAGTTGAAGCTTTTTCACAAATAAACGCCCTTCTACTTGAGGAATATAAAGAGCTCGATGATGGTCCTAGAATAGAACCTATGCAACTTACTTATCGCCCTCATGGAATTGAGCTTCAAGGGTGGGATTCAATGAATAGTTTCGAAAAGCTCTCCTTTTATTTAAAATTGGCAATTGGAACGATTGGTTTTACAATATATCCCGCCATAGTTTTAAAAGAATTAATTCAGTATTTAAAACAAGAAAGTACTGTATTAGAATATCTACTGCCAATCGGAGGGGCGATCTTATCTTTCGCAATTTTCAACCGTCATATGATTCACCAACTTGAAACCGGCTTAAGAGATCGAAATCATAATATGCACAAATCAATTGAAAAAAATTTAAATAAGTTCCGAAAAATATTTGTTGTCGCTGGATATGCTCATTTCACCACTGAGTTACCAACCTTTTCGAAATGTAATAATAAACAGGATATTGAAGAATTACAGGATTATTTAAAGGACAAAAAATCCATCATTCTCATCCCTCGCAACTTGTCGATCTTCTCGTTCAGTGAGAAATAACCGGGCAAATATAGGTAATAGTTAAATATTCTTGACCATTGTGAGGATGTTTTTCTCCCCCTCTCGCCGGTAGAAAAGGGCATCCATACATTTTTTCATGAGAGGAAGCCCCACACCCCCGACCTCTATTTCTTCGATTGGGAGATCTTTGTTTTGCCTCTCGGGATGGGTCAGGGGATTAAAGGAATCCCCTTGGTCGGAGAGCTCGAATTCGATCTCTCGATTCGGCTTGTGACGACAGATAAGCGTGAATTTTTTTGCCGTGCCGTGCTGGATCATGTTGACAACGGCCTCTTCGAGGGCCAGCTCGATCCGCATTTTGTCAGAAAAATCAAGCGGGGTGTCTTCCACTTGCTTACGAACCCAAGAGAGGATGTGAGGGAGGATAGAAAGGTCTGTGGGAAAACTACGCGTGCTACTCGTCATCTGGCACTCCTGTAGCTAGCATCCCATCCACGATTTTTCTAGCTAGCAAATGGTAGATCGGATAGGTGGCATCCTCCCCAGCGGCGCCAACTGAATCGAGCTGTCCTAGTGAAAAGGCGATGGAGGTGGTGCGCACTCCTGTGGCTGGGTCAATAAATGAGACATCTCGCAATGAATTGGGATCGACATAGTCGTAATCGGCATCGGCTTTGACTTTTTGTGGCCCGAGAATCAATTTTCCCGTTGTGCCATTGACCACGCTCACCTCGACGGTAATGCTTTTTCGGTTTTCGGTCCCCATGACGTTTTTCCGAATATCTCCAGTTTTTGGATCACGATCATAGCGGTACCCAATCCGGTCATTGAACGTGTCCACTACTTTGGCCTTCAGGATCCAATCCCCCTCATCTTGGGTATAGCGGAAGTTTGCCGTACGTGAAAGGGCCCAAATGAGTGAATCGGTGAGCTCGCCTTCTTGATCTCCTATGACGTAGGGAACGGACACGGCGATTTTTTCGCCTCCATCAAAGTGGTATCCACACGCACAGAGAGCTAGAAGAAGGAGGAGCGCTAAGCGTTTCATTTTTTTGGTTTTTTCGCTTCGATTTTTGCGATTTTTGCAATGACAATGTCAAGACGTTCTTGGCTTTTTTTTGCCAAATAAGAATCGGGGTAGCTTTTGACGATTTTCATATAATAAATCTTGGCCGCACCCCATTTATTGGTCCGCTCATAAAAACGGGCAGTTTCAAAGAAGGAGCCTACATAAAGTTCTTGCATCTGCACGTAATTTTGATGCGCAATAGCAATTTTTTCTTCCCCTGGGAAGCTAGTTCGGAATTTTTTTAAATTGAGCTCAGCTAGATCTACAAGGTCTGGATCGGGATATTCCAATCGACTTTGCTTCAAATAGACTTCACCAACACTAATATAACTTTCAATGGCAAGAGGATGCTTGGGAAACCGACGGATGACGGTTCGATAGGATTCAATTGCCGCACGATAATCTTCATTTTTAGCATAGACTCCCGCTTTTCCGTAGAGAGACTGTGCAGCTAAATCATCATGAGGAAGGGCTGAGATCACTTCATCGTAGATTTCAATGGCCTCTGTTCCGGCAGGTGCCCATCTTGGCAAGCTCTTGAATCCCATCAAATGCTTGCGTGCACCAAAGCGGAATTTCTCGGCGATTTGAAATTTATAGCGAATTGCCTCTTCAAAATATTTTGGAGTCGCTTGGTGAGTCAAATAATTGGTCAGGTGATGGTTGGCCATTTCGTAGTCTTCAAGATGAAAATAGGCTGCCCCAATAAAATAAGCCGCATCGCGTGCAAAAGGAGTGGAAGGAAAGTTTTTAATGACGATTTGTGCTTCTTTTTCGAGCTGTCTCCAATCCTGTTTTTCATAGTGCTGAATCAACGCACTATAATGCTCTTGAACCGATTGGGTAGCTAAGGGCTCTCGCTCGACAAGTTTGCCATCTTTCAAGGTGTAATCTGCAAATGTGAGACTCGACAGAGTCAAAAAAAGAATGAAAAATTTCCGTATCATAAGGATGAATTCTACCCTGATTTAGTCAAGATGTCAATGATAGCGGGATGCTCTTCGAGAAGGTTTTTTAATTTAGCTGTCAATTCGACTCCATACGTGGATTCTATGGAGACCTTGCCCACCTGCCGCTCTTCCGACCAAAATTCGAGCTCAACCGCCGAGGGGCCGCTTTGCTCTCGAAAAATTTTTCTTAATTCCAAGATGTGCGATAGACGCACCTCTTTGGCATTCAACTTTAATATCAATGTATGCATGGCTTCTTCTTTTTTCTTTTCTTTTTTGGGCTCTTTTCCCTGTTTGGGACGACTTTTTCGTAAACTCGACATTTTAGCCTGCATCCGCGCTTTGTCATAAGCTAAATCACACTCTTGAATCATCGTCTCGTCAGCTTTTGTCAAATCATCAAGCCATCGACATTGCAAGCGCTTTTGGCTCCCCTCTTCTTTGTCGACTTGCAATACTGCATAAATGAGTTGATTTTCGACTAGAAGATGCCCCTTTTCGTCGAAAATATCCGACCAAATGGGCAGCTCAAAACGGATATCGCTATCTCCGATGGTTAAAATCGCAAATTTTCTTCCCGTCCGATTGGCCAGACGGATGCTAACTGACTCAATCACAAAACCCGCTCGACAAATCGTTCCGTTATCGAGGTTATCAATTTGTTCCAGGGTGACACAGGAGAGTTTTTGCAATAAATCTTTCACATCATCGAGGGGATGCCCCGTTAAGTAAAAGCCGAGAAGCTCTTTTTCGCGCCGCAAAATTTGCATCTTAGTGAGAGGTTTTACCTGGGGCGGATGTGCAAAACGGGCATCTTCATCTTCGATCAGAGAAAAGAAATTGAGTTCTCCCCGCTCGCTTTCTTTTTGTTCTTTTTGCGCCACTTGGTACATCGGCTCAACGCATGCAATCAATTCAGCGCGTGACCAATCGGAAAAATCAAAAGCTCCTGCCTCGATGAGGCATTCGATCACTTTTTTCCCTACCTTGTGCGTGTCAATCCGCTTGATGAACTCGTAGAGGGATACAAAAGGACCATTGGCTTTGCGCTCTATAACTATCGCCTCTACAACACCTTCACCCACTCCCTTCACGGCGGTCATCGCAAAACGGATCCCTTTTGACGTTGCCACAAAAACGGTAGTAGATTCATTCACATCAGGGGGTAAAATCGCAATGTGCATCGCTTGGCATTCGCGGATGATCTTAGTCACCTTGGATAGATCG
>JAAKFB010000075.1 GCA_011065235.1 Chlamydiota bacterium
CTATGCCTCTGGCCTTTCCGGGTTTGCTATGCTTCAACTCGAAGATGAGCGCAAAGACATGTCCCCTCTTTTTCAGCTTATCATCGATGCTGTTCCCGCTCCTCCTGGAAATTTGGATCTCCCTTTCTTGATGCAAGCCACCACCCTTTCCTACGACGATTTTGTCGGGCGCCAAGCATGTGGCCGCATTTTAGAGGGCTCCGTGAAGAAAGGTGATGTAATCACACGGATTGATACCAGTGGACACCCCTCTCAACACAAAGTGACCCGCATTGAAGGATACCACGGCCTTAAAAAAGTCGAAATGGAAGAGGCAGGCGTTGGAGATATTGTCAGTCTTGCGGGAATTCCCGAGGTAACAATCGGAGAGACGCTCTGCGCAAATGAACATATTGTACAACTTCCTCCCATCACTCTTGAAGAACCCACCCTTTCCATTGAATTCATGGTCAATAACGGTCCTTTTGCTGGACAAGATGGCAAGCACGTGACCATGAACAAAATCCGCGATCGTCTCATGCAAGAGCAGAGAGCCAATATCTCCCTGAAAATCGAAGAACTTAAAGGACGAGAAGATGCGATGCGTGTTTCGGGCCGCGGAGAGCTGCACCTCGCCGTCCTCATTGAAGCGATGCGCCGCGAAAACTTCGAATTCACCATTTCCAAGCCTCAGGTGATCACAAAAGAAGAAAATGGAAACAAACTCGAACCCTACGAAATGGCTCACATCGAAGTCCCCGAAGAATATGCGGGAAAAGTTATCGAAGAGCTCTCTCGCCGCCGAGGAGAGATGCAAGCGCTGAGCACCAGCGAGCACAAAATCACTTCGATCCAGTTTCTAATCCCTACGCGGGGATTGATGGGCTACCGAAACCTCTTTCTCACAGTCACGCGCGGGCTGGGGATTCTCACCTCTATTTTCGATCACTTTGGTCCCTGGAAAGGAGAAATTGCTGGGAGGCAAAATGGGGCTCTCATTTCTTTCTGCAAGGGGAAAGTAACGCCTTACGCTGCGTTTAATTTGCAAGGGCGAGGCGTCCTTTTCGTCAAGCCCTCAGATGCGGTTTATGAAGGAATGATTGTCGGAGAAAATAGCCGCGATAATGACCTCACCATCAACGTCACAAAAGAAAAACAGCTGACAAATGTGCGCGCTTCAGGAACAGATGAAAACGTGGTTCTCACTCCTCCGCGCATCTTCACCCTAGAACAGGCCATTGATTTCATTGAAGATGATGAACTCGTTGAAGTGACTCCTAGTCATATTCGCTTGCGCAAACGTTTTCTCACTGAAAACGAGAGGAAGAGATCAGCTTCTCGGCCCGGATAACTTCGTTGCTCTTGGCCATCGGAATACCGATTTTGGAAAGCGCTTTGCGTGTAAGTCCCCCAAAAGACCGTCTGTCTTTTTGGGTTTTCACCACAATGCATTCGGACAAGTTCTTTAGAATCGTCTCTTGAATGTGCGGATCTCTGTGCTGCTGAAGGAGTTGATGCGCCCTTTTGGTAATCAAGTCCAATGAAGACTCCCTTGCAAAATACTCATCGATGAGATCTGTCCCCACTTCTCGCATCTGATTGGCCTTCAATAGCATTTCTTCAATCTGGTGATCGCGCACAGGCTGATTCATAACTCCCCCTGAGTCATTGTACAACTTTTTTTAATTTTCAGAAAATCTCTTTTCTTGCGTATGATGGCTCACATGAACGAAAAAGCCTCGCAAGAACAAGTCTCTCAGATGTTTAATGCCATTTCTTTTTCTTACGACCGGATCAACCGGGTTCTCTCTTTCGGAATTGATCGGCTCTGGAGAAGAAAGCTCTCCAAGCACCTCCCTGATGGAAATCACTTGCGCCTACTCGATTTAGCAACAGGGACGTGTGACCAACTCCTCTCCTTGATGCGGACGGGGAAAATTGCCCATGCCACCGGGATAGATCTCGCACAAGAAATGCTCAAAATTGGAGAGCAAAAAGTGAGCAAGTCCTCTTATGGAGAAAAAGTCGATCTCAAGGTCGCAAGCGCCTCTGATATCCCAGCTGAAGAAGGCTCCTACGATTGTGTGACGATTTCTTTTGGCATTCGCAACGTCAAGGGGCCATGCCTAGAAGAGATGCATCGGGTTCTGTCGCCAGGGGGGAGAGCATTGATCCTCGAGTTCTCCCTTCCTAAAAATCGCCTCATCAAGTGGCTGCACCTCTTTTACCTGCGCAAAGTTCTTCCTGCAGTTGGAGGGGCGATTTCAGGAAAGCGAGACGCCTACCGCTATCTCAATGAGACGATCGAGGCCTTTCCCTATGGAGAGGCTTTTTTATCGCGGATGAAAAAGGCGGGATTTGTCCATTTGCGCGCTCTTCCTCTCACCTTTGGCGTGGCTAACATCTACATAGGAGAAAAAGAATGACAGAATCGCGCACCCTCTGCGTCAATGGTCAGCGCTATTTCCACCGCTTTTTGACAAAAACTCTGACCACTCCCGTTGATCTGCTCGCTTGGTTGAATCAGCAAGAAGGGCTCCCCAAATGCTACTGGCATGGACGAGACGGAAGAGAGGTGGCCTCTGTCGGTAGCGTCCTCACTCTCCATGCAGCACCCCGATTTGCTCGTGATAACGACTCACCTGCTACATTTTGGGGAGGGCATGCTTTTTTCCCTTCCTCAGCCCCCAAAGATGATGTCTGGCGCTCCTTTCCAAGATCCTCTTTTTTTCTTCCTAAATACCAGCTCCACCGCCGTGGAAACACGACCCTTCTCATCATCAATGCGATCAATGCCCCTCTGCCGGAGGAGTGCGACGTTGGAAATAGTTATTTCTCCAAGAGCTCTCTCAACTTGAAAGATGCAGCACATCTCCCCTCTTCTGAAAATTGGGAAAAGCTCATCGAGCACTCCCTTGAGAAAATCCAATCTGAATCCTTAGAAAAAGTGGTCATGGGAAGACGATCAACCCATGTGACTGAAGAGACGCTAAACCCATTAGAATTGCTCGCCAGCATCCGTGAGGCCCAAAGCATCCGCTTTGCCTTTCAGTTTTCTCCAAGTTCAACGTTCATCGGAGCGACTCCCGAAAGACTCTATAAGCGAGTAGGCCGCCAAATCTTTACAGAAGCCATTGCAGGAACACGACCGCTTGGCAAAACAAAAGAAAAAGAGCTTCTCGAAGATCCCAAAGAACAAAGAGAGTTCCAATTTGTCAAAACTTCAATCGCAGAAGGGCTAAAGCCCCTCTGCGTGTCCCTTTCACCCTCATCCGAGACAGAAATTCTCAAAACGTCTACTGTCCAGCACCTACACTGCTCTTTTGAAGGAGAATTGCTAGGCAATATCCAAGATGACGAAATTTTATCGGCCCTCCACCCCTCTGCTGCCATGGGAGGCCTGCCTAAATCAAGCGCTTTGGAGCATTTGCTCGATCACGAACCCTTTGAACGGGGATGGTACGCCTCTCCCCTCGGATTCATCAGCCAAAAAGAAGCCGAATTTGCCGTCGGGATCCGCTCTGCACTCGTCGAAAAAAATCGGATCCATCTCTTTGCAGCCTCGGGAATCGTCGCGGGCTCAACCGCTGATAAAGAATGGGAAGAGCTTCAACATAAGATTGCTTTGTGGAACAAAATATGAACCTCATTGACGCGCTCATCCAGCAGAAAGTCACCTTTTTTTGTCTTTCCCCCGGGAATCGCTCCACTCCCCTCGCTCTCGCCCTTGCAGAAAATCCACTCGCAAAAACATTTGTCCATTACGATGAACGGGGAGCGGCCTTTCACGCTCTTGGCTATGCAAAAGCCACTAAAAAACCCGCTGCCATTGTTGTCACATCAGGGACAGCGGTCGGCAACCTCATGCCCGCCGTGATGGAAGCCGACGCCGCCCACATTCCCCTCATATTACTCACCTGTGACCGCCCACCGAATTTGCGCGACACTATGGCCAATCAGACCACCGATCAAACCAAGATTTTTGGCAATTTTGTCCGCTATTTTTTCGATCTTCCCTCCGATGCAAGTTTCATTTCGAGCACCGCTGCACGCGCCGTTTCAGCGTCCCAATACCCGCTACCCGGCCCTGTGCAACTCAACTGTCCTTTTGCCGAGCCCTTTTCTGAGCAAACACCCTCCTCAGAAGTCTCTACCCCAATCGAGTGGACCTTTCCCGAGATTACATTGAAAGATCCAAAACCCATTGCCGATCAGTTGCAGCAAATCGAAAAAGGGGTGATTGTCGTCGGTGCAAATGGGGGAACAACACATCTCAAAGCCCTCTCACAAAAACTCGGATGGCCCATCTTGCCCGACATCGTGTCCTCTTATCGCCATTTAGCTGATGAGAGAACCATTCCCTATTACCCCCATGCCTTGAAAGCGCATTCCCATCTCAAAGCCGATGCGGTCCTCTATTTTGGAGATGCCTGTGTGTCAAAAACACTCCTCAAATGGATGTCTCTCCAACACCCTCTCATCCACGTCGCCACGCATGCGAAACGCTGCGATCCCTTCCACGCCGTCACCAAACGGATTGTGTGCTCTCCAGAGCAGTTTTGCAAACAAGTGACTCCACTCATCGATCAAAAACAGCAAGAGTGGTTTTGCGCATGGAAAGAATGGAGTGAGCACTCTGCTCCAAAAATTGAAACCAAAACCCTCTCAGAGCCAGCTGTCACCAAAGTCATTCAACAGTTTGCAGGCGAGGGCACGGCTCTATTTTTTGGCAATAGCATGCCCATTCGCGATGCAGAGGAATTTTTCTTTCCCGAAACCCCCTGCGGCCCCATTTTTGCCAACCGTGGGCTTTCAGGGATTGATGGAAACATCGCCACCATTGCGGGAATTGCCCAGGTGATGCCCGTCGTCGCTGCAATTGGAGATCAAACCGCTCTACACGATCTCAATTCCCTTTCTCAATTATCGAAGACAAAACATCCCGTCAAATTGGTCATCATCAATAATGGCGGAGGAGGGATATTTTCCTTTGCTTCCCATGTAAAGCGGCTTGACATTCTCGATTCACACTTTGCCGCCGCTCACACATTGACATTTGAAAAGGCAGCGGAACTTTTTCGCATTCCCTATGAAAAAATAGAAAAAATAGATCAACTCCTCGAAAGACTACACTCTCGAGAATCCTGCATCATGGAAGTGACAACAGATCGCAGAGAAAATTTTGCTCAACATCAAGAAATTGACAAACGCGCATGCTCCTCTTTCTCCATGGCTTTCTAGGGCAAAAAGAAGATTGGGATCCCCTTTTTTCTCATTTGCCGCCCACTCTTAAACCTTGTGCCATCGACCTCCCTGGTCATGGAAAAGCTCCCATGGTGGATGACATTGCCTTAGCCATCAAACAACAAGTCAACTCCGCTGACATAATCGTGGGGTATTCTGCAGGGGGACGATTAGCACTCGAGCTCAAATCCCGTTTCCCAGATGCCTTTGGCAAAGTGATTGCCCTCTCCACCCATCCAGGATCTCTCTGTGAAAAAGAAATGAAAACGCGCAACATGTGGGCTCAGATGCTTCGAAGCATCCCCCTCGATCATTTTTTAGAGAAGTGGTACGATCAAGAGCTCTTTCAAAGTTTGAAACGACATCCTATTTTTCCCTCCATGCTCGCAAGGCGAAAAAACCAAAATCCTTCCTCTCTCTCCCAATTTTTTATGGAGTTTAGCAGAGTCAAAAAAACGGCTCCTCAGGTGTTTCCCGAAACAGTTTTCATTTATGGTGAAGAAGACTTGAAATATGCGGAGCTTTATCGTAAACTTTTTCCCATTGAGCAAATCAAAATTGAAAATGCAGGGCATGCTCTGCATCTAGAAAACCCAAAAACGACTGCACAGGTCATTGAGAGATTGGTTCATGAGCACAGCAGAAAACACCAAAACCCGTCCACAGTTTGATTGGCATGAGATCAAGAAATTTCAAGACATCAAATTTCACAAGATGGGAGGGATTGCCAAAATCACCATCAATCGACCGGAAATACGCAATGCATTTCGTCCTTTGACTGTCGATGAGATGTCTTCTGCACTCGAAGATGCCCGGCACGACGAAAAAATTGGCGTCATCATTCTCACAGGAGAAGGAGACAAAGCCTTTTGCTCAGGCGGCGACCAACGGATCCGCGGAGACTCTGGGTATACCGATGATTTGGGGATGGACCGTCTCAACATCCTCGACTTCCAACGACAAATCCGCTCATGTCCCAAACCCATCGTTGCCATGGTGGCCGGCTATGCAATCGGAGGAGGACATGTGCTACACGTCATCTGCGATCTGACAATCTGCGCCGAGAATGCCATCTTTGGACAAACCGGTCCCAAGGTGGGATCTTTTGATGGCGGTTTTGGAGCGGGTTATCTCGCTCGTCTCGTTGGACAAAAAAAAGCGCGAGAAATTTGGTACATGTGCGGAAAATACACCGCTCAAGAAGCGTTAGAAATGGGGCTCGTCAATTGCGTTGTCCCTATCGAAGAGCTCGAAAAGACGACCATCGCCTGGTGCGAGCAAATGCTCCAGCATTCTCCACTCGCATTGCGCTGTTTGAAGTCCGCATTCAATGCTGATTGCGATGGACAAGCGGGCATCCAAGAGTTAGCCGGCAATGCAACGCTCCTTTTTTACATGACAGAAGAAGCAAAAGAGGGACACCGCTCCTTTTTGAAAAAACAACCCCCCAATTTTTCAAAATTTCCCAAGCGCCCATGAATAAATTGCTAATGGCCACTCGGCCAAAAACATTGATCGCATCACTCAGTCCCATATGCATTGGAACGGCAATGGCCTATGCGGGAGGAAGCTTCCACTTTTGGGTTTTTCTCTTCACCCTCTTGACAGGACTTGGCATTCAAATTTCTACCAATTTTGCCAATGACCTCTTCGATTATTTAAAAGGGGCGGACACTAAGCAGCGCAAAGGCCCCATCCGCGTCACGGCCAGTGGATTGATGAAAGTAGCTGAAATGAAGTGGGCCACCTTTTTTCTCATAAGTGTCACTGCTCTTTTTGGAAGCATCCTCGTTATCCGCGGAGGTCTTTTGATCGCCATACTGATCGCCTTCGCCCTTCTCCTCTCCCTCGCCTATACCGCCGGTCCCTTTCCCCTCGCCTATTTAGGCTTAGCAGAGTTTTTCATCCTCATTTTCTTCGGCCCTGTCGCTTCGGGCTTCACCTACTATCTCCAAACCTCGAGCCTCGCCCCATGGCCCTTTTTTGCAGGAATCGCACCTGGACTCATTTCTTGCAGTCTTCTCATCATCAATAATCTGCGCGACATTGACGAAGACCGCCAGGCAAACAAAAAAACTCTTGTCGTACGCTTTGGGACCCGCTTTGGAAAGTGGGAATATACACTTGCCCTTCTCATCGCCTGTTTAATTCCCCTTTTCTTCATTAACAAACCCCTCGTCTTACTCACTCTCATCTGTCTTGCGCCCGCACATCTCCTTTCACGCGCTGTTTTTCAAAACACAGATCCTTACGCCTACAATCCCCTTTTGGGGAAAACAGGACAATTATTAACCCTTTACACATTTATTTTTTCTCTTAGCTATATTTTATGATCATCAAAGAATGCAAATTTGAACCCATTTTGATAGACAGTCGGTGCTTCCGCAAAGGGATTTTACTCACCCTCACCAATCAAAATGGCAAAACAACCACCACTGAAGTTTCCCCCCTTCCCGGATTTAGTGAAGAAACCCTCGAAGAAGCCCTCCATCAATTGCAAAAACTCAAACAACGCCTTCTAACCACCTGGTGGACCAAACAAGCACTCCATTACTTGAGCAACCTCGGCCTCTACCCGTCAGTTTATTTTGGTGTTGAAAGCGCTCTGCTCGACCTTCTCGACCCCATTTTAGAAACCACTCCTTGCAACACCTATGCACTGCTTTTGGGTAGCACCGATGAAATTTTATCTCGTAGCCAAGAAGTCTACGACGAAGGATTCCGGCACGCCAAGGTCAAACTCGGCCATTTCACTCTTCAAATAGCCCACGAGGTCATTGATGCGCTTGGAGATCGATTTCGTCTCCGCCTCGATTTGAATCGAAAATGGTCCATCGAAGACACCATCGCATTTTGCAAAGCCTACCCAGAC
>JAAKFB010000076.1 GCA_011065235.1 Chlamydiota bacterium
GGCTTTGTGCTTCTGATTGCAGACTGATCCGTTCGAGTTTGACTTGGTCTTTGGTCTGTTCCAAAGTGCGAGCAAAATTTTGAATAAAGGTGTCGCGGTTTTCCGTTTCAATTTGAGAGAAGGAGGCGAAATAGCGTTTGGTGATAGCACCTGTCTGCCCGAAGACATTTGTGAAAGAGACGAGGTTTTGGGCTAATTTTAGGGTGATATCTTGTCTTTGGATACCCCCTTGGCTAGAAGTCGCCGTTTGAACGAGCTTAGCATTTTCACTGGCTCCACCAATGGCTGTTGCGAGTTGTAGAGCGCGGTCAAAAATGAGAGCGCGATAGAGGGGAGTTGGAGCTCCATGGTCATCAAATTTGTTTGAAAATTGGAAATAATTCAGCTTCTCTGATTCTGAAAAATGTAAGGGGATTTTTCTCTGGACGACAACCGTTTTGGATATAGTATCGCCGGTATCGTAGAGAGAAAGCTGGCTTGGGACAAATGAAATCAGAGATCCTGCTCGAGACAAAAATTTGCGAAACGTATTGGCATCAGCACTATTTTTAAATGTGAGCAAAAAGTGCTGGGAGTTTTCGCTATCGAGAGTGATCGAGTGGGGTTTTAAATTTAAAAGTTTGCAAAAAGAAGAAAGCCAGGATTGAGCATCGTCTTCGAGATGGTTGACTCGATCCATGATTTGAGATGAAATTTTTCCCGCAGCTTTTTCATCAACCGAATTTTTGAGAGGCTTTGAGTAGAAGAAGACAGTAGGTAGAATATTATAGACTGTCAAGAATAGAACAGCGACTATCAAAAACTGTTGCCAACGCTTTCTTTTTTCCATGATTTCCTAGTGAGTAGAGCTCTCCTTAATGGAGTAAGGGTAGATGATGAAAGCACAAATTGTCCACTCAAAAATTTCCTAAAAATATGCTGGAATTGTGCTGTGTTCAGCGGATGCAAAAAACCTGTTTAAGTTAAAATCTGATTTTTAAGTTGGGTTTCTTTGCTTTTAACTGATTCAGAGCTATTTCGCCTTCAGCTCCAATGTCAGTATTTATGAGGTTGAGCTTCCGAAGCGTCTGATTTTTTTCAAGAGAAGCGGCAAAAGCTTTTGCACCTTCGGTGCGGATCTTATTCCCGCATAGAACAAGTACCTGGAGAGATTGATTTTTCTCAAGAGAGGAAGCTATTGCTTTCGCGCCAAAGCCGGTGATGCCGGTAGAGGAGGCATGGGAGGCATGGACGAAAGGAGAAATGTAGTTTCGAATGTAAAGCTTCTGTAAAGCTCGATTTTTTTCAAGAAAGACAGCAAGTTGTTCTGGTTGTCTTGTACTGATGTAGCAGTTACTGATGTTAAGCACCTTCAGGGTCGGATGTGTCTCAAGAGAAGAAACAATTTCTTCTATTCCCTCCCAATTACAAGAGATATCAAACTTCTGAAGAGATTGATTGGTTTTAAGATAATTCGCGATAGTTGTCATCCCTTCATCCCGTATTGCCCAATTTGCCCCGTAGGGATTTGAAAGATTAAGTTCTCGTAAAGTCTGATTGTTTTTAAGAAAAGAGGTTAGAGTTAAAATTTCATCAGGGCTATCGAGCTGCGTCTCTGAGAGATCAAGAATCCCTGAAGGCTGATTGTTGTCAAGGATCTTATCAATATCATTTTGTGATAATTGCTTACGGAGCAACTGATAAAAAACAGAGTTTGTCTTGCACCCAGGAGTTTGATTGTTCAACAGTATTTTTAATAAGACTTCGTGCATTTTTTTACTTGTTTTTTTTAATTTATTTTCAATTTCTAAAGATTCTAATGTGGCTAATGAGCTGTTTTCTAAATTGAGCTTTGCATGCAGAAGAGCAGTTCCGATATCTGTTCTTTTTAGTTTTGGACATTTGTCTACTTTTAGTTCCTGAAGTTCTGGAGCATTTAGCTTTATGGTTTCAAGTTTTTCGCAGCGAGCGGCATGGAGGATTTGAAGTTTTGGCATTTCAAGATGCTTTTGGGGAACAATCCCTTTACCTCCAACTGCATCGATTCCAGAACCACTCAGGTACAACTCCTCTATGTTAGGGCAGCGTTTTGCGATCTTTTCTACAGCTGCCGAAGTTAACTTTGGGCAAGAACGAAGATCCAAATAGCGTATACTCGTTGTTAAAAAAGAACGTAGTTTTTTTTCAGTTAAAACAGAACAACTCGAAAGAGTAATCTCCTCTGGATCTGGAAAATGCCCTAATTCAACTAATAGTGTTAATCCTTTTAACACGAGCTCTTGGCGAGACAAATCCGGGACCCCATTTGAGGCAATCGTATCAAAATGAGCATGAAGAGAACGCTTATTGCCCTTTTGAAGCAAAGTGGTATTTTCTGTGTTTAGATAACGCTGAACGACGCACATTAAAAGTTCTTCTTTGGCTTTAGCGAGGCTATAGAATTGTCTTTTTTCGATCTCTTCTGTTGTGGGGACTTTACCCAGGGTGGCTCTCATCACCTCAGGGGTTGTCATCGATTGGCTGATCGTTTTTTGCATCGCTTTTTCAAGGCGTTTTTCGAGAGTACTTTGAGCAAAGCTTTGCGTGTATTGCTTGGCAATCCGTGCTCCAATTAGAGATTTGCTGGTGTCGTTCCTAAGGGTGATGATGGCTTCTAAAAGTTCTGGAGCAGAAATTTTTCCTTGTCTAGATTTTAAAAACTGCTGCAGATGAATAAACTGCAAGCAGAGAGTGCTAATGACTCCTTCTCTGAGCAAAAGGGAAGAGGTGAAGCGATTTTGAGAATCTTCTTCGTAGAGTTTTTTTCTTTCTAGGTCTGAGAATAGCCTCGCATACTCTTGTTCTTTTAAGGTGAGATCTTCCACCCAAGCGCTTAGGATACTCTCGGAATCGAGGCAGATGAACTGCTGCAAAATTTTTGGATCGAGCGGGGCTTGACTTAGACAAAACAGAATTGAGCAAAATTTGACCTGTTCAGAGAGTTTTTCTTTGACAATGGGTTCGACAAGAGACACATCGTTATCAATGCAGAGGATTTTGCCGTCAGAATCCTTGATGTAGTTAGATGACCTGCCATCTCCAGGTCTTGTGAGGATAGCGCACAAAAGCATCCAAGTCAGATGTGCAGAATCGATATTGCTAAAAGAGGCTGTTTTAAGACTTGATCCTAAAATGGTTCGAGAGATTAAGACGGGATAAACTCGACCGTTCACTTCGAAGCGTGCGAGCTCTGTAGGCGGAGTGGCTCTTCCCATCACGCGATAGGTCAAGGTATGGATGGCGTACTCAAGCAAGGGATGGTTAGGTTTTTGTTTGAAGTGAAGCTGAGGTAGGGCAAGAGAAGCCACTGGATGGGAGCAGTCGCTATATTGGCGTCTTATATTCCCATTAGAGTCTAGAATCTGGCCTGCAATTGGTGGCTTTAGATATGTTTTTCCAAGGGAAGAACTTGTTACTTGAACATCTGAAGGATTTTGAGTTGTAATTTCTTTTAGGGCTTGCTGAAGTGCATGTGTGTCTCGCACTTGTGCATATCGAAAACCATCTCTTGCTGGGATTTGAGCTAAAGTAGTGATATCGACATCCTGTGCTTCTAACTCTTCTAAGTATAAACGTCGCAATGAAGAGTCTTTAATTTGGATAAAATAATCATAGTATTTCTCAGAAGAAAGACCAGTTTTATGTACAGCTTGGACAAAACTCTTCATTAAAGGCTCTAAATCTTGTGTCGCGTTGCATTGCAAAGCTTCTGCAAATAAATTTATTGCGTGGCCATCGAGGACTTTGTCAATACAGTTGTATAGGGGTTTTAAGATAAAACGATAAGCCATACACAAAAAGAGACGTTTATCGAGCATCAGAGAGGCGATTGAAATCGAGTCTTTTTGTTCACCAGATTGGAGATGGAGTTGGATTCTCATGGCGTAAAACTCTTTAAGGACTTGCTTGATTAGTTTTATATCATGAAGGATACACATCCTATTAAGTTTTTGAAGGATTGCATCAGGCGAAATTACTGTCATCCCAAAATATAGACCAAAATCCGATATTAGGAAGTTTAAGAAAGTGATGAATTCAGCCTTAATATTAAATTCTTGAAGCTGCTCGGGATCTGCAGTCCACGTTTGACTATAAAGGGCTTTCAGGGCCTGAATCGCTTCCACGGCTTTTTTCTTCCGCACTTCGGGATCAATTTTAGCTTGGAAGCTTACATGCAAGCTCGAGTTAGTAGTCTTTAGTGAGACAGACTGCAAAAACGAGGTTGCAAGATCGTCGTTGTTATTGATGTTATTTACAGAGATATCGCTTGCCAACTCTTCAGGCTCAGAAATAAGTTCAACTGTATTGGATCCGAGAGCTGGATTAGCCCCGGGATCGATGTGGAGCCCGGAGCGGTGCTTCGGGCCGTGAGCCGTAAATACGGGGATGTTTACTCCAGGGGCGGTTTCTCCAAGGGAGATGAACTGCAGCTCGATCATTTCTGCTAAATTTTGGAAGTAGGGGAGGTTTTTTTTGTCTTGGATGAGAATGAACCATTCTAAATCTGAGTGCGGGCAGGGAGATTTTTTGGCTAAGGAGCCAAGGGCTCTTAAATCATAGTCACAAGGAGGAGGTCCGACAAGGAGAAAGGCATCTTCTAGGAAAACCTCGAAGAGCTGTTTGAAGTGATCGAGCATTTCAGAAGGATCCGAAGTCTCAAATTTCTTGCGATAGTTTACGAGGGCAGCTCGATATTTTTGAGTAGTACATTCAGTCTGCGAAAGCATGTGGTCTATTGAACGGAGTTTTTGTATGCACGGTTTAAAGAGTTGCAAGCGTGATTCCTTGGGGTCTTCTGTAAGTACTTGGGTAGCTTGTTTGATGAGGGCATCGAAGTCTTTTTGCTCGCTGCAGAAAGGTTTTAGACGTTGGATATCATCTAAAATGGCATCGAATTTCTCGGGAGCTGCCATGCGGTAAGCGTGTTGAAGAAGTCTTTTGTGGATGGCTTTTTCTAAAGTCCAGCGGACAAAAATAGAAGATGCCTGCTCATGACGCTCTTGGGTTTCCTCGATATTTAGAGCGATCGCAAAGTAATGCAACGCTCCTTTTACAGAGCGCTCAAGATTCCAGTTGCCAAGGGTTGAGCTTAGAATGGCTTGTTCTTTTTTCAAGCTGCTAGCATGTCTTAATGCTTCAGGTAGACAGATGAGCAATTTGCGCATCTCTTCCTGGTCTAAATTTGGAATCGATGCATGGAGATGGGATAGGGTTTGAGAAATTTTCCGCAAAGGAGTTTTTTCAGTGCAAGACTGGATTTCAATCAAAAGGTCATCGAAAATTGGGCGATCTTGAAGGTTTAGATGAGATCCAATGGAAGGGGTTACTGAAGTGACCATGAAATTTTTCCTTTTCATAGACCGTCTGCAAACTCATTTCACCAGGAATGGGATCAATCATTTTGCCTCGGAAGTCCTTCTGCGACCTACACGAGCTCATTCTGGTCCCCAAAATAGCCTCCAAGGCAAAAATCTTTGCTCCCTCTGGTAAAAGCACTTTGCAGACAGTCTGTCAGCGATTATTCATTTCAATGACAAACAGTTTATAGATTTCCAGAAATTTTTAGAACCCAAATAATTTTATGCTTCCATTTCACTTGGAATTGTGATAAAAAGATATGTTTGGAAACTCAAATGTTAACTAATGCCTGGAATCATTGTCGTAGGACTTCAATGGGGCGATGAGGGAAAAGGCAAAATTGTCGATCTCCTTTCCACCCGCTCCTCTCACATCGTCCGGTCTCAAGGAGGCAATAACGCTGGCCACACGGTCAAAACCGCTAGTGGTGAGTTTGCTCTCCACCTAGTCCCATCGGGGATTCTCCATGCCCATGCCCATTGTTACATCGGCAGCGGATGTTTTATCGATCCAAAAGCTCTCGTTGAAGAGATGAAAATGATCGAAAGCCGAGGGGTGCCTATTATGCAACGACTGCACTTGTCTGCAGGGGCCCATTTGATTTTCCCTTTTCACAGAGAGCTCGATCGGCTCTATGAAGAAATAAAGGGAAAAGGGGCTGTTGGGACGACAGGAAGGGGAATTGGACCTTGTGCAAGTGATCGAGCTGCGAGAGTGGGAATTCGGATTGCAGAGCTCATTCGCCCCGACATTTTTCGAGGGAAATTAGAGCAATTAGCTTTGTTAAAAAATTTAGAGCTTGAGAAGATTTTTTCTAAAGCACCAATCGATATCGATGCCGTTTACGCCGAATATGCAACCTATGGAGAGCTATTGCTCCCCTTTGTCGCAGATGTGGAAGGACGGATCCAAGAATCACTCATTCGAGGAGAGACGGTCCTTTTTGAAGGAGCCCATGGCACATTGCTAGACACATTATTTGGAAGTTATCCCTATGTGACCTCTTCTTCGACCATTTCATCAGGAGTTTTGGCGGGAGCTGGGGTGAGCCCAGGCCAAGTGGATGAAGTTGTTGGGGTACTCAAGGCATACACAACGCGCGTTGGGGGAGGACCATTGCCAACGACGCTGGACCCCGACTCCCTAAGTAGCTTTCAGCAAGCTGATGATTTTCGAGAAATAGGGACAACGACAGGAAGGGTGAGGCGCATTGGTTGGCTCGATCTTGTTTTAGCGCGTCATGCCATCTCGTTAAATGGAGTAGGGAATTTAGTTTTGACGAAGCTCGATGTGCTCGATAATTTGGAGGAAATCAAAGTTTGTATTGGGTATTCTCTAAATGGTGAAAAAATTGATAAGCCTCCACCGCTTATAGAAGATTTCGAACAGGTTGAGCCGATTTATGAGACATTGCCAGGATGGCAAATGTCAACAAAAGGGGCTAGAAACATCCGCGATCTTCCTAAAAGCGCGCGGCAATTTATCGATTACATTGAAGACTATTGTAATGTTTCAATTTCGATGATTTCCGTGGGGCCAGGTCGCGATGAGACGATTCAAATCGACGAGGAGTGGGTGTGACAGCCTTACTTGAAGGGAAAACAGAGACTAAGTTGTATTCGAAAGAAGACCTCATGCGGGTCAACCGCTTTCGGTTTCCAAGTCACGTGGCGATTGTCATGGATGGAAACCGTCGCTTTGCCAAAAGAAGAGGGCTTCCAGCAATGACGGGCCATTTTCGAGGAGCGGCATCTCTGACAAGGGTTGTGCGCGGGGCATCAGAGCTGGGGATCCAAGTATTAACAGTCTATGCATTTTCAACAGAAAATTGGAAACGCCCTCCTGTAGAAGTCAACGCACTCATGCGTCTTTTCAAGACCTATTTATTGAGACAAAAAAAAGAAATGATCGAGGAAGGTGTTCGGCTCAATGTCATTGGCGATACATCTAAATTGCCGAAAGATGTGAGACGCGTTTTGGAAGATACTTTAGAAGCAACTCGCGAGGGTAAGCAGATAGATTTAGTGGTCGCGTTCAACTATGGTGCGCGCGATGAAATCAAGAGGGCAGTGACGGCAATTGTAGAAGACTGCCTTGAAAGTAAACTCTCGAAAGATGCTATTACAGAGGAAATGATTTCCGGTTATCTCGATACAGCCAGGTGGAAAGATCCCGATTTGGTTATTCGGACGGGTGGTGAAAGTCGAATTAGCAATTTTTTGCTCTGGCAAATCTCATATTCCGAAGTGTTGATGACAAATGTTCTTTGGCCTGATTTTAATGAAAAAGATCTATTAGCTGCCGTCCTCGAATACCAAACAAGAGAAACGAGGATAGGAAAATAAGATGAAGATGGGAAAATTTGCAGATTTGAGCAAGCGTTTTTCTTTGACGATTTGCATTCTATTTGTACTTGCATTGCTCGTCACATTTTCAGGAAATCCGATCATGAGCGTTCTGGTCGTGGCAACGGTGTCTGCAATGGCAGGAGTAGGGGTTTGGGAATATGCCAAGCTGGCCAGCACCAAAGGAGTGAGGCCAGCTGTATTTTTAATGGTGATCGTCGCCGTCTGTGAGGTCATCGCCTTTTTTATTGCCCATAAATGGATTGATTCTCCGGAACTGCCCGTCTTTGTTTTTGCCGTAGGACTTGGGCTCTTCTTTTTGAATCGCTTTAGAAGGGCAGAAGAGGCTCTCGTCAAC
>JAAKFB010000077.1 GCA_011065235.1 Chlamydiota bacterium
ATTTTTAAATTTATTAAACTTATTCTTATTAGTTGCAACTTTTATTTCTACATCTATCCCATATGTGAGAAATTGACTCAGCTGACTATCTCGATAAAGAGGAGCGATGTCAAAGCGACTCATATCACGGGCACTGAGCTGGGTGGCTTTGCCTTTGCCGGTGATCTCGATTTTGGTTATCGGTTCTTCAATCGAAATGCTGGTGGCGTCCTTCTTGCCATAGTCAAAAAATTGATGAAAAAGCAAAAGGATGGCAGTCATCCCAAAGATAAAAAATAGGGTCCGTTTGTCCATAAGGACGCAATGTTATCAATCCAAAGGATTAAAGAAAACTCCTAAGCCAATCTAAGGTGCTATATAAGGCGCTGTCCATAATTTCTTCCCCTTTTCGGTTACTTTCATAAAGATATCCTAAACCTTCAGATATGGGCGAACCGATTCCTGGGATTTGTTTCAATAGGTTTCGGAATGGCAATTCCATTCCAGAATAATCGAGAATTTTAAATGACATTAAACATAGCAATACTATATTTAATTTTCTTTGTTTAGGTGTTCTAGTAAAACAATGGGAGATGTAATTTATACGTCCTGCAAGTGAAAGGGGATTTCCTGCGGCTAATGAAAATCCTCCATACGTATATTTGTTTTTAGGTAAGTGAGTTAATTGATTATGTTCAACACTAAGTGTTTTTAGATTCTTGGGTCGATTCTCAGGAATCGACTGAAGCTTATTGTGATCGAGAGAAAGGCAATTCAGAATAGGTAGATCGTAAGTTTCAATAGGAAAATTAGAAAATTTGTTGTTGTCCAAATATAAATCTGTCAAAGCAGAAAGCTTATGAAGATTTTTAGGTAATTCATGAAGTGAATTCTTTGATAAATCCAGGATTTTTAATTTTGAGAGTTTAGTCACTGCTTCAGGTAATCCTGAAAGAGAATTGTTATTGAAAAACAATTTTTTCAGATTAGATAGATCGCAAATTTGCCTAGGAAATTTAGAAAAACGATTGCTCCCCAATACTAACTTTTTCAAACTAGAAAGCGCGTGAAATTTTTTAGGCAATTCGGAAAGTAAATTATTTTTTATAAGCAATTTCTTCAGTTTTGAAAGTTTGGTTATATTTTCGGGTAATCTTGAAATAAAATTGTTAAATAAATGTAGTTCCTGCAGATTAGATAGATCGCCTATTTGTTCAGACAATTCCGAAATAAGAGTATCTTGAATATACAAATGGGTGAGTTGAGTTATTTGAAAAACTTGTTTAGGAATGTGAGTAAGCTTTTTATTAGAAATTTCAAGGCTTGTTACTGACACAGGTATTTGATCTTTACATAGAGAGAAATCTAGCTTGAAGGTACTTGCTGCATCGATAACTGTACCGTATGACGTCAAATCTTCAAGTTTGGGAGCAGTTAAATTGGGCAATGCTCCCGGAGCAAACAATTGGATATTAGAAATCAATGATTCTGCAAAAAAGAGAACATCCCTAGCTTTGAAATACTTTTGGAGAAGAATAACGTTGGCGACTGTTTTAGGCTGGACTAAGATATCCTGGATGCGTGGATCCTCAAGTTTTTTCCCTTTTTCATATAAAGTTTGAATAAAATCTGTGACTTGTCTGCGAGTTTCTACTTTTCCTTTATTTGGGCATCGAATTTGAATTGCAATTTCTCTCCAACGAGCATCCTGAGAGGCAATAACTTGCCAGGCCTTATTAACTAAGCCGAATCTACAAAGATCTGGGATATCAAGAAGATTTGTGATAGTAGTCTGAACATCACGTGAAAGAGTGTTTTGGATAGTTTGATTTACGGTCATTTTTTACCTTATTTGAGAACCATTATATCACAATTAATTGTTTAATGTAAATTAAAAAATTTTTTAAGTCTTTTTGGGGAATCAGGACATTTCCTTAGAGAGACCCTCTAGGAAGCTTGTTCTGAAGGGCTCCAGGTGTGGCCACGGCTAAGGAGGAAAGGAATGATGCTAAAGATGCCAATTCCGGCGATCAAAAAGGAGACATAAAAGGTTTGGCTTCCCATCGAGATCTGCGAGGGAGGAAAAAAGCCAATCATTAGGGTGAAAAAGCTGCTGAGGATTCCGACGCCACAGACAAACCACATGCCGGCATTGGACTTTGAGACGGTGAATTTTCGCTTCACTTCAGGTCTTTTGTAGCGCAAGTAAATCGCCGCAGTAAATAAAAACAGGTAGCCGATCAGGTAGAGCTGCGAGGTGAGTGCCGTTAAAATCCAGAAGCTGCTGTTTAAATCGGGCATGATCAGAAAAATAAAGGAAAAGAGGGTCACAACCACCCCTTGAATCATGAAGATCCCAAAAGGCATCCCTTTGTCGTTTGTTTTAGTGACAAAAGCGGGCAAGCGACAGTGCTTGGCAGCTTCAAGTAGGCTTTTGCTAGGTCCCATCACCCAGGTGCTGACGCCGCCAAAGGCGCCAATTGCGATGAGCAGAACCATTGGAGAAATGACCCATGAGAGATTTTGTTTATTGAGGAAAAAAGCGATGGCGTCCAGGGGTGCTGTGACGAGGTTAATGTTTTCTTGAGGGATGATGACTCCGATCGAAAATGTTCCCAAAATCGACAACACGATAATGACAATGGAGGATAAAAAGATCGCTCGAGGGAAATTTCTCTTAGGGTTGTCCACTTCATTGACGTGGACAGCAGGCATTTCCATTCCAGAAAAGCCTAGGAGGAGCCCTGCAAAGAAAACGAGATCGTTGATTCCTGTGATTTTGGGCATGATTTTGGAGGCTGACAAGGTCATTTGAGACTCATGACCAGAAAAGATCCAAATACAGGCAAAAAGAATGATGAGCGCGCCTGGTATAATGGTTCCAAGAAAGAGGCAAACCGAGCTGATCAATCCCGAAATTTTGGTCCCTTTGAGATTCAAGTAAAGAATTACCCAAAAACAGATGACGATCATGAAGAAGAGAAATACAGGATTTGCGGCAAGTCTCGAAGAGAAGCAATAGGTGATGGATGCTCCGATAAACGCGAGAATGGTGGGATACCACACCACGTTAGAGATCCAGACAAACCACGTGGCGGCAAATCCCCATTTATATCCGAAGGCTTCACGGATCCAAGAAAAGATGCCGCCTTTTTCTGGCCAACCGGTTGCAAGCTCTGCCGATACAAGAGCGACAGGGATCAAAAACGCGGCAAATGCGACTAAAATCATCACGAGCGATGAGAGTCCATACTGGGCACAGAGTGGCCAATTGCGGATGCTTAAAATCGTGGAAATGAAAATTCCAGTGAGCAGAAAAGTGTTTAGGGATTTTTTTTGCGTATTCATAACCACAAAAGTTTATAGGGACAAAACTTAAGAATCTAGAGTTTTTTCGGGTACGGGCACGCACGCGGGCACGGGCTCGACCAATTCAGAAAAGGTCTCTTATTCCTGGAGATTGGGGTGGGCAGCGAGGAACTCGCGGAACTCCGAGGTGGAGCGCAGGTGATCGAGCCAATCATCGCTTTGAAGCTCTTCGAGAGGAGGAAGGGCATTGAAATAATCGGCTTTTTTGAGGAAGTAAATGGCTTTTTCGGGATTTTGGAGAATGGAGTAGAGGCAGGTCAATTGATAAAAGGCCTGAATATTGCCTAGTTTAGCGGCTAGCGTGAGCTTTTGCTTGGCATCTTGCATGAGTTGTTCCACATCGGTGAGGACAGGAGTGTGCTGAGCGATGTGGATGAGGGCGATGCCCCAATCGAGGATCATGTAGTCGTTGTCGTCCTCGCGCTTGAGGGCGAGGCGTAAGTGGTGGATGGCACGATAAAAATAGTCGATCTCTCCTGTCAGCTCTCCGAGGTGGCAAAATGCTTGCGCTAGGCGGTGGTGAACCTCTGGAAAATCGGGATCGACCATGAGCACATGCGAGAAGAGTTCGATGGCGCGTGTGTAATATTTTTCATCGTCATGAAAATCGCCTAGCATATCGAGGGTCGAGGCATAAGAAAAGAGCCATTCGGGGTGGAGGTAAACGGCATTTTTTTGCATCCAAAATGCGACTTCAAAGTGGTAGAGAGACTGCTCGAGCCAATTTTGGTCGTGGATCATCTCTCCCATTTTGGAAAGGGTCTTTGCATAGTCGATATGACGTGTGCTTGTCGAAGAAATGGCGAGGGCTTTTTCGTAGAATTTTAGCGATTGGAGAAGGGTGTCGATATTGTCTTCTATGGCTCCCACAGTGGAATAGGTGTTGGCGATGGCATGCCAAAGAGGATCGTGGGTCCGGTCGATCGAAAGGCCAATCTGAAACTTTTCAATGGCTTGGTAATAGTGGTCGAAATCGTTGAAATAACGCCCAAAGGAGTTGAAGCACATCCCTAAGCTGTACCAGATCTCAGGATCGTCTTCATCGAGCTCAAGAGCTTCTTCGATTTTGTTTTCCGCTTCGTAGATAAGATCGAGTCTTTCTGTTAGCTGTCCAAGAAGGGCGAGCGCTTCGGCCCAAATGGCGAGTGTTGTCGGAATTTCAGGATCACAGGCATAGGCGTAATGGCATTTCTCTAAGCATGCGCGCAGTCTTTTTAGATCGCCACTTTGTCTTGCACTTGCGAGGAGAAACTTTGCCCACTCTAGCCAGTGTTCGGGTTCTTGAGGACAAAGTTTGGAAGCGGTCGCAAAGCAATCGTTCGCTTGTGAAAAATGGTCTTCATCATGTGTGTGTTCAAAGAGCATCTGCAACGCTTCTGCAAGGCTACTCCAGCTATCCGCATGGCTTTCATCAAGTGAGACGGCATGCTTGAAGCAATTGACCGCTTTGACGATTTGGCGGAGATCTTTGATTTTCGTCGAGAGTAGTAGCGCAGTTGCCCCGTAGTCTACCCAAAATTCAAGGGGGAGGGTTTCAGCGTATTCAATTGCACGCTCAAAATACTGAACAGCTTTTTGTAGATCGACGGCTTCTTCTGAGTGGGTCCCCATGTGATACCAGCTGACTCCGTAATCCCAGAAAAGTTCGGCCGATTCACATTGGAGCCCGAGCGCTTTTTCGTATTTTTCCTTAGCTGAGACGAAGAAGTGATACTCACCTTGTTGATCTCCAAGGTGTGTCAGGGTATTACCCCAAACTTGTAAAATTTCAGGAGAATGTGGATCGAGCTGATGCGCTTTTTTAAATTTTTTATTAGCTATTAGAAGTGCTTGCTGCCTCCCTTCTTCAGAGCCGTAGTCGAATAAGGCGAGACCCTTTCTAAAATACAACTCGGGCTGGCTGTCTTGGATGAGCTCTTCGACCTCAGAAAAGGCTTCCATTGCCTCCGAGAAGTGCCCCTGAAGCAATTTATTCTCGCCAGATGCGACCAATTCCTCAGGGTTTTTAACCTTTTCAGGATCGGATTTTAGAGTGGCTGTATTGAGCTGATTAAATTCCATGAAACACACTTGCTGCAAAGTATGGAAGTATAAAAAACCGGGATTTTTTCGACAATCCATATGCCTTTCTTGAAATGCTGTGCAGTCTTTTTTACAGTTTATTATCGCTTGAGTTTAATGGGGTTAGGTTTCAAAAAACATTCAATAAAAATTTTTGTTAAAGACGTCTTTTCTTGCTTATTTTTCTCTTGCATCCTAAAATTTAATGTGAATTTCAATTGGAGGCTCCATGTTACCGATAAGCTACGGGAAATGTCCCGAAAAAGATTATCTAGATGCAGGTGAAGAGATTGCAGAAGATTTTGATCGGGGTGATTTCTATAAAATCGTCCAAAAAATCAATAATACTTTCTTTGGTGGTGGGGTTTTCGCTTCGAAGAGCTTTTCTTCTCTTGCTTCTGTTAAATATCCTCACCCCCCTGCGGGCAATTCTCAAGATATACATGGTTTCGTTAGTGTGGAAATTTCAAGTGGAATTTCATGGAGCGCATGTCTAGGATACATAGAATGTATCCCTTTTTATGGGTCGGTTCTTGCGGTCATCAATGTAATTGGCCACTTTTTATATATGATAAAATCCGGTCGAAGTCTTGAACGGGAAGTGGAAATTTTGAATGCATTAGAGCGTAGCTATGATAATGTTAGGAGAGGTGCATCCTTGAACCTTACGAACAAAGTGTTTTATGAAGCAGTTCGATATACAGTTCATCGGAATCACTTGATTGGATCTTTGGTTGCGGTTATTCCCTTTGCTAAACCCGCAATCAGACTTGCCCAAGGAGCCTTGTATCGGGCACCTACTCTGCAACACCAAGAGTCCTAAATGACTTTCACCTATCAAAGAACAATTCGTTTAAGTGAAACCGATGCGACGGGAGTTCTCTATTTTGCTGAGCTTTTAAAACTCGCAGAAGAGGCTTTTGAGGCGTTTTTGCATACCAAAAATTTTACGGTAAATGATCTGATCGAAAACACCCCGTTTTTGATGCCGATTGTCCATGCGGAAGCTGATTACGCAGCTCCGCTCAAGGTGGGAGATGTCGTTGACATCGAGCTCTGTTTGGGTGAAGTGGGGGAGTCGTCGTTCACTCTGCAGTCGTATCTTTTGAAAGAGGGAGTGGAAGCGGGAAGGACGAAGATCATCCATGTCGTCATTTCGAAGGAGACGGGACAAGGGATTCCGATTCCAGAATCGGTTTCGACTTTTTTAGAGGCTTTGCGCTCACCTCAATGTTGCTCGGAATCTTAAAGCGGGGCAGTGTCTCTTCTAGTTTTTCTTGAATGGATTCCGGTGAAAGGCTCTCTTCAGAGTAGATCTGAGCGATCGGACGCATCCCAAATTCCGCATCTGGCACTGGTTCCACGCGCGCTTCAATCACGTGTGGAATATCTAGGAGAGCTTTTTCAATCTCTTCGGGTTGGATGTTTTCTCCACCTGAAATAAATTGCCTATCTTTTCTACCTAAAATCTGAAGCTTGCCATCAAAGTGCGCGATGTCGCGTGTTGCAAACCACTCATCGCTTTGGCGAGGCTCTTGGTCCCAATATTTGTATAGGAGGGAAGGGCCGCGCAAGAATAATTCTCCATCGGATGCGATTTTCCATTCGATATGGGGGAGAAAGGTGGTATTGAGGGCTGCCATCGAGGCGCATTCGGTCATTCCGTAGGTTGCATAAATGGGATAAGAGGTTGGTAGAGTTTTGGGCAGGGGCGCACCGCCGACGAGGAGGCACTTGAGTTTTGGTAAAGGCTCTCGCAGGCGATACAGCTGTGTCGGGACCATGGAAATGTGGGTCGCAAGGTGTTTTTCTTCGGGAAAGAGGAGGCGCGCACCCGCTGTGAAACAGCGCAAGAAAAGGGCGATGCCCGAAATATGAAAAAGGGGAAGGCTGAGACAGTATGCATCATCGGGTTTAAGGTTTAGGGCTTCTATAGTTATTTGCGCGCTGATCCGATGGCTTTTGAAAAAATGACAGGCGATTTTGGCAGATGAGGAGGTTTCAATGAGGGTGGCAAGGAGGTTGTCATCTATGTCGGGTTGGACAAATGGGGTTGAAAGGGGGAGTGTGTCTGGATCGATGTAGTGTGCTTGTGTTTTTTCTAAGCGCGATTGGATGGAGGGAAGACGGAAGCTCAAGGGATAGAGGGTTTTTCCCATGCGCCAGGCTGCAAAGAAAAAGGCGAGGTGCAGGGGTGTGGGTTTAGGGATAAATGCGATGTATGGGGCGGAAATGGAATGCAGGGGAGCGCAAAATTTTTGAATCAGTTCATCGAACGCACGATAGGCGAGGGATGAGAAAGCGGGAGCATCAGGGCGATGCTGTTTGCAATGAGCAATCGGGCACCGAGTCATAAATGTTCTCAAAAGAGCGCAAGATGTCGAGGCCGCGGTACGTTTCTCCCAAGTTTAATCGGGTGATCAGACGCCGAATCTAGGCGATTCTGACGGGGGTTTCAAAGCTGCCCGTCAACACCACTTTGGGGCCGAGTATTAGAAAGGAAGTAAAGGGATAGAGCGACAGCGGT
>JAAKFB010000078.1 GCA_011065235.1 Chlamydiota bacterium
CTTCACAGACAAAAAATATGAGGAGACTTCTTGTGAATTTCCCAATTTTTCAGGTAATTGAGTATAAGAAAATGTCCTCAACAGAGAAATTGGAAGAATTAAATAACTTTAGAGTCTTCTAATTGTTTGCTGAGATAATTTTCTTTGTAGTCGTTGATTTCGTCGACATGGATAACCCACGCAGCACCTTTACGAGTGGCTTTTAGAAGTCCAACGCGTGTAGCGTAATAAATCTTCTGAGCAGGTACGCCAAGCAGTTTTGCTGATTGGTTAACAGAGTAGTATCCTTTTTTATTGTCAAAAAGAAGCTCTCCATCATACATCGACTTTGTTCTAGAATATTTCTGGCGACGATATTCTTCCAGATCTTCTAGATCAATTGTCCAACGAGTCGTATACTTCGTTGCTTTTAACTTGTTTTGTTTAATTGCTACATAGATCGCTTGTCTTGTGACATTGTTGATCTTTGCAGCTTCTGTAATCGAGACTAGTCTTTTTCCTTTATGAGCTTGTGTCTCACAATTTTGACTAAGATTCGCACAAGTCTCGTTTTCTTTCTGTTTAAACTCGTGATTCATTTATTTATCCTCCAAACGTATAGTCTATTAAGGAGATCCCAAAAAAGGGACCTTAACATTTTCCTTACTTAATTATTATTCTTATCCTTAAGATGACTACTATTCTCCCATAAAATTGAATTGAAATCAACCCCTTACTTTAAGATCCTGATCTTCTTATATTTGCATGTTTATTGTCAAATATTTATTTAAACGGTTGGCTTCAACCCTTTTAATTTGAGGCGCTTATGAATGTAACCTGTTTTAAAATTTTTCAAAAAAAGTGTGATTTTCTCAAAAAAATGCAATTTTTTTTTCATGGTCACAAACTTAATCATCAATTATGCTCCAAAATATCTCAAAATTGGAGCTTTAATGCTATTTCGCGTAATTGGAATTGCCCTTATTTTTCTTCTATCAGCGGCAAAACCCCCGGAACTCAGCCCTAAAGATACTCGCATCAAAATAGATGAAATCCTCAAAGCCCACGTCACCTATCACCAAATGACTACTGAGCTGATTGGACGTGCTTTTCAGAATTACCTAGAGGAGGTAGATCCCGGAAAAACTTATCTCCTTAAGAATGAAGTGCTTAAGTGGACTGAACCCGACCAAGAGCTTTTAGAAGAAACGCTAGCAGCCATAAAAAAGGAGAATTTTTCCCATTTTGAGCATTTGCATGAGATCATTTTACCGGCTGTAGAGCGTCGTAATCGAATCGAAAAAGGGATTGCAGACTCTCCTCTTCCTAAAGGAGTGCAACCCTCTGATTTTAAGGATATTGAGTGGGCAGAATCCGAAGAAGAGCTCATTGAGAGGATTTTAAGCATCCGCTCGCTTCAAATGGATGCTGCCGAAAAATTCGACCAAGAGACTCGTGATCAATTCATACTCCGGCTCGAAAAAAGGCGCTCCAAGCGTGAAGAAGAGCTCCTTCCCACCTCGAGCAAAGGGCGCCAACGGCTTGTCCTCTCCTTAGTTCTCAAATCTGTCAGTAGTGCCCTGGACTCCCAAACCACCTATTTCACCCCTGCAGAAGCCAATCAGTTCATGATCCAGGTCCAGCAAAGACTCTTTGGAATTGGGGCACAATTGCGCGATGACCTCAATGGCTTTACCATCGTCCGGCTCCTCGAGGGAGGACCCGCAAAAGAGAGCACCAAGCTCCACGTCAATGACAGGATCATCGCCGTGAACCATGAACCAGTCGTCGGGATGGAAATCATTGAAGCTGTAGAACTTATAAGAGGGCCAAAAGGCTCTCCTGTCCTCCTGACCATCTTGCGTGATCACGGTGAGGGAGACGATAAGCGAGAAGAAAAGCTCGATATCGAGATTATCCGTGAAGAAGTGGTTCTCAAGGAATCCCGCATGGAAAAGAGCTATGAGCCCTTCGGAGATGGAGTAATTGGGATTTTAAACCTCTATTCCTTCTACCAGGACTCGAACACCTCTTCAACCTCAGATTTGAGCGATGCCATCCAAGAACTCCAGCGCGATCATAACGTCAAAGGGGTCATTCTCGACCTACGTAACAATGCCGGAGGCCTCCTTCCCCAAGCCGTATCCGTGACCGGTTTATTCATCAAAAAAGGGATCGTTGTCTCTGTCAAAGACAATACAGGTATGATCCAACATTTGCGCAACATCGATGGAAAGATCGTTTGGGATGGTCCTCTTCTCGTCCTCACAAATCGTACCAGCGCATCTGCAGCAGAAATCGTTGCGCAGACTCTTCAAGATTATGGACGTGCGATTCTCGTAGGCGATGAGACGACCTATGGCAAGGGCACTTTTCAGACCTTCACTCTCGAATCGGCAAATTACGGTAAAATCAATCCCAAGGGGGAATTTAAAGTGACTCGTGGGAGATATTATACCGTTTCGGGCAAGAGTCCTCAGCTCGTTGGCGTCCACCCCGATATTATCGTCCCAGGGCTATATTCTGAGCTTGAAATTGGAGAAAAATACTCGAAGTTCCCCCTAGAAAATGAACAAATCTCCCCGAATTTTGAAGATGATCTTTCCGACGTTCCTCCGATGCACCGCAACCAAATTGTCCGCCTTTACAAATTCAATTTACAGTCCATTCTCAACACCTATACCCCTTATATGGACAATTTGAAGAGAAACTCCTCGCAAAGGATTGAGCAAAACAAAAATTACCAAAATTTCATTAAAGAAATTTCTAATAAAAACGCCCTTTCTGAAACCGCTGAAAGCTATGGACTTTCCGACCTTCAGCTGAATGAAGCATCCAATATCATCAAAGACCTTATTTTATTGATGAAGGAAGAGCGCTCCCCTGAAATTGAGACTTCTCCGGCTGCTTGAGAGAAACGAGGGTTCCTAGTATACTTCTTATCCTATGAACGTCCGGACACGAATTGCCCCTTCTCCTACGGGAGATCCCCATGTGGGCACAGCCTATATAGCTCTTTTTAACTTGGTCTACGCCCGCCATTTTGGTGGAAAATTCCTCATGCGGATCGAGGATACCGACCAGACCCGTTCGCGCCCCGAATACGAGGAAAATATCTTCAAAACGCTCCGTTGGGCTGGAATTGACTGGGATGAAGGCCCTGACACTGGAGGCGATTTTGGCCCTTACCGCCAATCAGAGCGGACCGAAATCTATCGCGAATACTGCCAAAAGCTTCTCGACGCGGGAAAAGCCTATAAGTGCTTTGCCACAGCTGATGAGCTCGCCGAAATGCGCGAAGTGGCAAAAAAAACGGGTGGACGCATCGGCTATGATAGGCGTTATCGCAATTTAAGCTCTGAGGAGATCAAAGAGCGTCAAGATGCCAAACAGCCCTATACAATTCGGCTAAAAATCCCCCTAACCGGAGAATGCGTTTACGAAGATGGCATTAAAGGGCGCGTCGTTGTCCCTTGGGCCGATGTGGACGATCAAATCTTGCTCAAATCCGACGGATTTCCCACCTATCACCTCGCTAATGTCGTCGACGACCATTTGATGAAAATCACCCATGTGATTCGCGGGGATGAGTGGATGAGCTCCACTCCAAAGCATGTGATGCTCTACGAAGCATTTGGCTTTGAGCAACCCGTCTTCATGCACATGCCCCTTTTACTCGGCAAAGACGGCAAAAAACTCTCAAAGCGAAAAAATCCCACTTCGATCTTCTTCTACCGCGACAATGGATATCTACCCGAAGCGTTTCTCAATTTCCTCTCGCTCATGGGATATAGCATGCCAGATGATCGTGAAATTTACACTTTAGACGATTTTATCAAAGCCTTCGACCCCAAGCGGATCGGCGTGTCTGGGGCTTTTTTCGACATCCTTAAACTCGATTGGATCAATCAGCAATACATCATCAATAACATCCCTGAGAATCAACTCTGGGGCCGCATTAAAGAATGGGGTTTCAACGATGCTTTCATGGAAAAACTCATGCCTCTTTGCCACACGCGTATCAAGACATTTGCCGATTTCATCGAACTCTGTGGCTTCTTTTTCATTCACCGCCTCCCCCTTACAGAAGAAAATCTCTGCCCGAAGGGAACGCCGGGTGACAAATCCGCAATGATGCTACAAACCATCATCTGGAGCATGGAAGAGCAAGAAAACTGGGGGCGAGATGGCATTGAACAAGCTTCGCGAAAAGTGGCCGAGAGCTTTGGTGTGAACCACAAAAAAGTGATCATGCCCATTCTCTTCACCTCCATTACAGGAAAGCGACAAGGCCCGCCTCTTTTTGATTCTGTCCAGATACTTGGAAGAGACCGAACGCGCGCGCGTCTTCTGCAAGCTGTTGAATTTCTCGGAGGAATTTCGAATAAAAAAATGAGCGCGCTTACTAAAGCTTGGAAAAACGAAGACTGTACTGCTCTTTAGAGGGTGAATGAATTCGCGTACACCCTCTTAGAGGGTGTTTATGAATTGCTTCCGCCGCCAAGAGCTAAGGGCCCGTAAAGAAATAACTTGGGCAATCCTCGAGGGAAAAATCAATTCATCTCTCGATGATTTTCCCTTGTAGATATTGCAGGAATATCTACTGCGGAAAAATCCTCAAGATCTGAACCGTTTTCCTGCTCGAGGATTGTCCAAGTTATTTCTTTACGGGCCCTAAGATTTTTTTCTAGGAGAATGCTCTGGAAAGCGGAGCAAACTCAAATTGAGTTTGTGGAGCTTGAAGAGCTTCTCATAGGGAAAAAGATAGTTCTTATTGGCGGTGGAATGAATTTATAAACACCCTCTTAACGCACTGGTGGGTCTGGCTGCACTTCGTCGTGGGAAATGATATAATGAGCATGCGATCCATAATTGCTGCACCCAAGCAAAAAAAGCGGTATCAAAAACAAAAACCATTTCATAATTAGAAACATACACGATGACAAAATTTGACCGCAACCATCCAGCACTTGCCACCCTCAAAGAACGCTATCCTCTCACCAAAGAAAGCTCTTCTAAACAAACCTGGCATGTCACCCTCGATATGAAAAATATCGATATCGAGTACCATCCGGGCGATTCTGTAGGAATTCTCGCTCAAAATGACCCCGTTCTCGTCGATCATCTCATCGAAGCGATGCGGGCCAAGCCCACCGATCTCATCACCCATAAACGGACAGGGGAAAAATTCCCCTTGCACGCCTTCCTCTCTCGCTGCGCCAATCTCTCTCGCATCACCTCCTCCTTCCTCAAGCTCCTCCACGAATGTGAAGCTAGCCTCGAGGCGAAAGAGCACATGCAAAATCTGCTCGCTGACAAATCTAAGCTTCGCGCATTTCTCTCTGAAAACGATCCTCTCAACCTGCTGCGCGACTACGCCAAAAGTAAACTCCCCCTTCAAGAGCTCTGCGACCAATTTGGTCCCCTCCTCCCCCGTTTCTATTCGGTCGCCTCATCGCAATACACCCAAAAGGACACCCTCGATCTCACCGTCGCCCTCTTCACTTGGATGCAAAACAATGAAAAGCGCTACGGCATCGCAAGCCACTTCCTTTGCCACCTGGCAGAAATTGGCAAAACCCCCATCCCTCTCTATGTGCAACCAGCTCCCCATTTCCGTCTCCCCGCTGCCCACGACACCCCCATCATCATGATCGGTCCTGGAACGGGAATCGCCCCTTTTCGCGCCTTCATGCAAGAGCGCCAGCATCATGGAGCTAGCGGCAAACACTGGCTCTTTTTTGGCGAGCGCAATCGAAAAAGCGACTTTTTCTATGAAAGTGAGTGGAATGCCCACAAAAACCTAGAACTCCACACCGCGTTTTCACGTGATCAAGAAGAAAAAGTCTATGTCCAGCACAAAATGCTCGAAAATGCCAAAGAGCTCTACGCTTGGCTGCAAGATGGAGCTCATCTCTATGTGTGTGGCGATGCCAAAATCATGGCTAAAGATGTCGACAACGCGCTTCATGAAATCATTCTAAAGCATGGAAATATGAGTGAAGACGAAGTCAAGAGCTACATCAAATCCCTCAAAAAAGAAGGCCGCTACAGACTAGACGTGTATTAATATTCATCCAGCTGAATACCAAAACATCATCAGCCTCAGCATTTATGAGTACAACCATTGGTAACACATGCCATAGTACAGAACGCACCTTGACTATTCGGATGCTCATTTTTTGGTGGAGTATTCCCTTCTATTTTTGCTGAGATTTCAATATCCAAGTCGTAAGGATCTGCATTTTTTGTTTCAGTTTCTAAGGGGCTTTTCCACCCTTGCATGATAATGGGATCTACAGTCATCTCGCACCTCTTTCAGTTAAGTGATTTTCATCACAATGCCTTCTTAGTAAAAGCTACGGGGGAGATTATGTGATAAGTAAATTTTTTTCAAGAGAACATAAAAAACTGTAGGAGCAAAGTTGTAATGTCCTCTTTGAGCAAAGTTAAAATGTCCTCATCCGACAGGAGGATGAGGCATGAAAACGAAGTTGAAGATGACACTAAAAGAAGCCGATCGATATGCGATCATGAAAGACGTAGAGGCTGGAAAAATCACCTTAGTGAAAGCCTCTGAGGAGCTAAAAAGTTCCTATAGGCACACAAGGCGAATATGGCAACGCTACCAAAGAGAGGGGCCCGAAGGGCTGATCTCGAAGAGAAGAAGCAGGCCTAGTAATCACCAGCTAGATGGAGAGCTTAGAGAAAAAGCCCTAAACTTGATCAGGAAAAGATATCCCGATTATGGACCCACGCTAGCGGCAGAGAAACTTGAGGAAAAGCATGAATTAAAGCTCTCGAAAGAGACAGTAAGAATGCTGATGATCCAAGAAGGCTTATGGAAGCCCAAGAGAAAAAAAGAGCAAAAAGTCCATGCCCGTAGAACGCGAAGATCGTGCTATGGAGAGCTAGTACAGCTAGATGGATCGTATGAATATTGGTTCGAAGATCGAGCAGAAAAATGCTGCTTGCTAGTGACAGTGGATGATGCAACAAGCAAAATCCCCCACATGAAGTTCTGCAGGGTGGAAACAACCGAAGACTATTTTAGGCTCATAGAGGAATACATAGGCAAACATGGGAGACCCAAAGCGTACTATAGTGATAAGCATGGGATCTTCCGGATCAATGCAAAAGAGAGTTTAAGACAGCAAACCACCTTGGGTGAAGGGTTAAAGCAACTGGGAATAGAGCTGATTTGCGCCCACAGCCCACAAGCAAAAGGAAGAGTAGAAAGAGCAAATGGCATATTGCAAGATCGGTTGATCAAAGAGCTGCGAGAAGAGAAAATAAGCTCGATAGAAGAAGGGAATCGGTACCTAGAAAAATATAGAAGAAAATACAACAAAAAATTTGGGAAAAGAGCAGCCTCCCCAGAGGATGTGCATAGGCCACTGCTTCCTAGCCAAAAGCTAGAGGAGATCTTTGTAGAAAAAACCATGAGGGTAGTCTCGAAAGATCTGTCGTTTAGCTACAAGAATGAGATCTACCAAATCGAGTCAAATTACAAGCATCGATTATGGGGGAAAAGAGTAGAGATCCATGAAAGAGATGGAGAGATTAAAAGCGTGATGTTAGGAGGGAAAAAATTGAAATACAAGAAATGGAAAGAACGAGTGACGCCAGTCCAACAAACAATCGACGTGAAAGAGCTGGAAGTGCTATGGCCAACAAGAAAAAGAAAGAAACCCTCGAGACACCATGCTTGGAGATAGAAAAGAAAGATCCGATCCGAATCCTGCGCCGTGCTATGGAAAGCTGCTCGGCTCAGGATCGGATCGCGGGCTACGCCCGCAGGAGCTCAAAGCTCAGCAAGGGGACATTTTAACTTTGCTGAACATGAGGACATTTTAACTTTGCCTTGACAG
>JAAKFB010000079.1 GCA_011065235.1 Chlamydiota bacterium
TTATTTAAACAGGAAGGGGTTAAAAACCCCTTCCTGTTTAAATAAATCGCTAGTTCGACCATCGGTCGAACGCCCCAGGGCAAATAGACGAGGCAAGCAGCCTCAAAAAGTTGCAAAGTCGAGCTTAGGCAAACCCAAGTCCATTTAACAGTCTATGAATAGTCTCTTAGAAGTCGAATCTGAAAGTCAGAGTCCACCCTTGAGTGTCTAGATCTCCCCGACGTTGGTGGAAGTTGTTGGAAAGTTCAGCTTGTGATTCATCTTCATTCTTAACCACTCTCCACATCTGATTTTGATTTAAGAATAGATGCTGTTCCCATCCAAAACGGATCATGATTCCATATTGGCATTTGCAGAAAAGAGATGCATATTGCACACCAAGTGTTAGATCTGTCGCCAGTCTTGAAACGCGGAAGCCATCATCGGCCTCTAGAATTTTTCGCTTCGTGAAAGGAGCGACAGCTTGTCTATTCTGTTCATCATGGTCAAAGTGGAAACGTCCATAGATCTGAGAAAGAGCAAAGCTGCCATAAACAGCCCATCCACATCCGAAATTCCAAGTCGATTCCAAACCAGCGCGGATTCCCACACCTTTGAAATCATTGTCGAGATCAACAGTGTTACTTAAATGGGGAGTTTCATCTGACCAAGTTCCCCCTTTATGTTGGATTTCGAAACTTTGGCGAAGAGCCGCGTAACGAATTCCAATGTGAGTGCGCAATGAGACTCTTTTGCTGGTCCAAAATTCTCGACCGAGCTCAAAGTCAACGAGGTCGAGTTTAAGATTCCAGCAAGTTTGAATATCGGATGCAAAAGTTTGGTCAGCGCTAGAAGTGGTATAATTTGACCAGAGAGTCAATAGAGTTCTATTGTCATCTTCTTCTGCTTCATCATGAGATGAGGCTTTTCCATTATAGCGTGTCCATAGGACGCCGATATCCCATCCATCGCAAGTCGTATTGTAACCAATGCCGAACTTAAAACCGAAATTCCAATCGAAATCGGGATTTTTATAGTGTGCATTGATGAGGAAGTTTCTTTCATCGATTTCAGTGGGAATGACTTCCGTTTCAACGGCATACTCCATTCCATCTTGGTGGACATTCCAATAGAATCCCGCAATGGTTATTTTCCAATCTCCATTGCATGTGATGGGATTGACAGGGGCATTGACCCCATAATTTTCAGGGCCCATGCAATAGGTTCTGCAGCAATCATCTGGATAACAGGTTGCGGGCGATGCAGGCTCGCAATTATCTTTAGTAGCACCAATTAGAGTTGCACTACTAAGCGCAAGTGAGAAAAATACAGGGTATTTCATAAAAACCTCCGTTTTTCTTCACAATATATATTTTTTATTTAAACGCAAAAAAAAAATGGACCTGGGCGAACCCAAGTCCATTATAACGATCTTTGAACAAGACCTTAGAAGTCGAATCTGAAAGTCAGAGTCCACCCTTGAGTGTCTAAATCTCCACGACGTTGATGGAAGCTGTTTGTTAGAGGAGAGGTATCATCAGTATCCTTAACCACTCTCCACATCTGGTTTTGATCTAAGAACAAATGTTGTTCCCATCCAAAACGGATCATGATTCCATATTGGCATTGGCAGAAAAGAGCTGCATACTGGACACCCAGAGAAAGGTCTGTCGCAAGTCTTGATACGCGGAACCCATCATCGGCCTCTAGAATTTTTAGCTTCGTGAAAGGAGCAACAGCTAGTCTATTCTGTTCATCGTGATCGAAGTGGAAACGGCCATAGAGAATCGAAAGGGCAAAGTTTCCATAGATAGCCCATCCACATCCGAAGTTCCAAGTCGAATCCAATCCAAAGCGAATTCCCGTACCTTTGAAATCATTGTCGAGATCAACAGTGTTATTCAAATGAGGAGTTTCTTCTGACCAAGTTCCCCCTTTATGTTGAATTTCGAAGCTTTGGCGAAGAGCCGCGTAACGAATTCCAATATGAGGACGAAATGACACTCTTTTACTGTTCCAAAACTCACGTCCGAGCTCAATATCGACGAGATCGAGTTTGAGATTCCAACAAGTTTGAATATCAGATGCAAAAGTAGGTTCATTTCCATCTATAGAAAAATTTGACCATAGAGTCAAAAGAGTTCTATTATCATCTTCTTCTGCTTCGTCATGAGATGAAGCTTTTCCATTATAGTTTGTCCAAACGACGCCAATATCCCATCCGTCACAAGTCGTGTTGTAACCAATACCAAATTTAAATCCGTAGTTCCAATCGAAATCGGGATTTTTATAATTGGCATTGATGAGGGAATTTCTTTCTGATTGTGATGTTGGAATGACCTCTGTTTCGACGGCATATTCCATTCCATCCTGGTGAGCATTCCAGTAGAGACCTGCAATTGTGACGACCCAGTCACCATTGCACGTTCTTGGGCGCACAGCCGCATTGACCCCGTAGTTATCAGGTCCCATGCAGTAAGTTCTGCAGCAATCATCAGGATAGCAAGCTGCGGGCGGGGTAGGCTCGCAATTTTTTTGACCTCTGGCTGCAGAAAGCATAGTGCTCACAGCAATGAGGGGCAATGCCACCGCAGTCAGGGTTTTGTTAATGTTCCAGTTCATACATTTCTCCCTTAAGGTTGATCAACCAAGTTTCCTTGGGTAGTAATTGAGAGCAGAGGGTTGGCACCACTCCATTAAAAAAAAGCTCTCCATATAATTTTTAATTTAAAAGTAATTACAATTAATTACAATTAATTATTTAAATTTATCGTTTTTAGTTACCGTTAATTACGACTTTATTCAAATAAAAAACGTCTGATAATGAACTTTGTGGAAGAAAGTTGGTGAAGACGATCGTGAAGATCAGAGAGAATGACTCCTTGGCCATAAAGACTTTCTATTGTTGTGGTTGGAGTCAGCACGATCACGACATGGCCGGGCCAAACGAGAATGTCAAGCGGCTTTACATGATCAAAATGGGGAACTTTTTTCCCATAGATTAGAAGTTCTGAAGTATTGCGCGGAATAAATCCATTTGTGGCCTCATAAAGTAGTCCTGAGCAGTCCAAACCCGATAAAGTTTGGATGATTTTGTGTTGAGGCTTAAGATTTGATCCGTAGAACTGATGGATTTCGGGAATTCCCCTACCCCAATTCCCTCCCCAGATATAGGGGAGTCCCAAGGCATTTTTGAGACGAGAGAGAATAGTTTCGCTGGAAGGAAGGATTTTAGGACGGTTGGGAGTATTCTCGTTCGTTTCAGAGACAAAACGGGCATCTATATAGAGAGGCCCATGGAGATAATCTTGAGTTTTCACCTCAAAGATATGAGCGCTCATTTGGCGCACGAACTCAAATTTTGTCCCTTGTAAAGCCACCATCTCGATGGGGCGCAAAAGCCCCTCTTTATCCAAAGGGAGAGGATGAGTACCAAAAACCCCTTGAAAATCAGGGGTATTGAGCACAGGAGTGGGTTTGTCAGCAATAAAGAAGCGAGGCATAATGCATTTTATCTTATCTGGGAGGCGCTTGTGTTGAAAGGCAAAATTATAATTGGGATCCTTTTTTTAGCATTGGCACTTTTCGGATGTCATTCCTCATCAAAGAATGAAGCCAAAATTGTCAGAATCAACCTGGGAGATGAACCCCACACTCTTGATCCACGACAAGCTCGAGATCCCCATGCTCAAATGGTCGTACGGATGTTTTTTGAAGGATTAACCCGAATAGGGGCCAATGATCGCCCTGAGATGGCCATTGCCCGCGATTTCGAGGTTTCAGAAGATCTCAAAACCTATGTTTTTCACTTGCAAGAAGCCAAATGGTCGAATGGAGATCCTGTCCGCGCTTCCGATTTTGTCTATGCCTGGCAAAAAACGTTGAGTCCGGATTTTTGTTCATCTAATGCCTATCAGCTCTTCATTCTAAAAAATGGAAAAGCAATCAAAGAAGGACAACTTCCTGCAGATGAACTTGGAGCAGTCGCTTTGGATGAAAAAACATTAAAAGTAGAGCTTTCTCGTCCGATTCCATATTTTTTGGAGCTTGTAGCTCTTCCCTTCTTTTTTCCAGTTAACCAACAAATCGAGGAAAAAGAGCCTAAGTGGGCAGAAAAGAAAGAGACCTATGTCGGAAATGGTCCTTTCTCGCTAGAAAAGTGGAGGCACCATGATTGTATTCTCGCAAAGAAAAATCCCCATTATTGGAATGCAAATGAAGTCGAGATCGACGGAGTAGAGATGATCATGGTCGATGGAAATACGGAAATGGGGCTTTTTGAGAAAAAAGAACTCCATTGGGCAGGGTCGCCCCTTTCGAGTATTCCAGTCGATGCGATTTCTCAGTTAAAGAAGGAGGAGAAATTAATTGTAAAGCCAAGAGCAGAGACCGCATTTTTACGCTTAAACATCAAAACTTTTCCTCTCGATCAACCTAAATTGCGCAAAGCGCTTGCCCTTAGCATTAATCGAAATGCCATTGTTGAGCATGTTCTACAGGGAGGCCAACTATGTGCAGTGGGCATCTTGCCCCCTTCTATGAAGTTAAAAGAAGAAGGCTACTTTGAAGATGGGGCAAAAGAGAGAGCAAAAGAGCTATTCGAAGAAGTCCTGAATGAATGTGAAGGAAAATTACCTTCCCTGACATTGACATATATCAACTCACAAAGATCACATCTCATCGCTCAAGCCATCCAGCAGCAGTGGTTTGAGGCACTTGGTGTTCGTATTGGCCTAGAAGCTGTGGAGCGAAAAGTCTATTTCGATCGGATTTCCCGTCTAGATTACGATTTAGCTTTTTGTTCTTGGGGAGCCGATTTCCATGATCCAGTCGATTTTTTACAAGTGTTTCAATATCAGAGCCAAAACAACCCTTGGGAAAATTCTGCTTATGTCGAAACCCTCAATGATTCCTTTTCAGTTGCAAATTCTGACGAAAGAAGAGTGCTTTTGGCTAAATGTGAACAAATTCTAATGGATGCGATGCCTATTATTCCGATTTTTCATTATTCTGCCCTCTACATGAAAGATGAAAAACTCGAAAATGTTGTCCTCTCTTCTCTGGGGAATCTAGACTTTAAATGGGCAAGATTAGAGAATCCGGATTAATGAAGAAGGTCATTTTATTTCTCGTCTGCTGCACGGGACTCTTTGCAGGGAGTATTCGGCTCTATAATGATAGTCCGTATAAATTGCGGGCTGTGATTCGAGGGGCTGATGGAACCTACTTGGGGGAAATGGTCATACTTCCAGAGCATTTCAACACCTGGTCTGATTTTTACTCTTCATTTGGTCCAGGGGGACAGCAATACACAGAAAGCCCCAATCGGACTCTGACCCCTTATACCGTCTATTGGTATTGTCTCGATGGAGACGCATATGGGATCGTGACGAATGTAGCGACAGGTTCTGCCGTCCTTGCTGAGAGTGCAGAAGGTCTCAAAATGTGTAAACCTTCTAAAAAAAAGGGCAAATCTCCTTATGGTCCTCATGAGGATGATGAGCAACTCCATCAACAGAACGAAGCTAAGGCCCCGTAAAGAAATAACTTGGACAATCCTCGAGGGAAAAATCGATTCATCTCCCGATGATTTTCCCTTGTAGATATTGCAGGAATATCTACTGCGGAAAAATCCTCAAGATCTGAACCGCTTTCCTGCTCGAGGATTGCCCAAGTTATTTCTTTACGGGCCCTAAGAAACCTTCTCTGAATTCATTCCACCCCCAATAAGAGCCATCTTTTTCTCTATGAGAAACTCTTCAAGCTCCACAAACTCAATTTGAGTTTGCTCCGCTTTCCAGAGCATTCTCCTAGAAAAAAATCTTGGCTCTTGGCGATGAGAAGCAATTCAGAGAAGGCCTCTTAGAGCAAAGATAACTCATCAAGTGGATGATCTGTTGGGTCAAAGGGAATTGGCTCATTTAAGAGTTGTTTGCGAAAGCCTATGCCGATTTTGATAGCACTCGTCAGTTGAGAAAGGAGTCGGTCGTAATAGCCTTTGCCATATCCAATCCGATGTTTTGCATTATCAAATGCAAGCCCAGGCACTAAAGCGTATTGAATTTCTTCCGGAGAGACCCGAGTACATCTTTCAGGAATTGGCTCCAGGATGCCCCAGTCAGAGGCTTTGAGGTCTTCGCCAATATGATGAACGCGATAGAGAGTCAGGATATGCTCTTCGATACGAGGAAGGATCAGTTCCCCTTTCTTGGCTAGATGATGATTGAGGGGCCAGAGATCGATTTCATCGCGAAAAGAGGCAAAAGAGAGAATGGATTTGAGAGCGCCAAATTTCTGCAGGGCTAGAAGACTTGCTTCCTCTCTTTTTTCTGAGGAGGTGGCCGAACGTATTTCTCTGAATTTTTGGCGAATGAGTGTTTTCATCAATCTAGGACCGGCTTTCCTTTTTCATAGGGGACTTTATTGAGGAAATGCCCTTCTGCATGGTAAAGGGTTGCCGTCCCCTCTCCATTTTCGATCGTAGAAGTAGGTAGATGCTCTCCCTTTTTGAAATAGGACCCTTTACAGAGCTTGTCATTTTCGTATTCTTCCATGAGCATGAGATCTCCGCCGCGGTAGTAGGCAAAGCTGAGTCCGTGTTTTTTATTGCCGCTCATTTCCCGTTGACTCTCAAGGATACCATTTTCATACCAGGTCTTGACCACCCCTTGGATCCGGTCATCAAACCAAGTGAGTAGCAACTTCGGATGGGGATCTTGGTCGCTGGAGGGATAATATTGCCATTCTTCACCTTGTTTTTTTCCCTCTTTTAGCCAATAGGAGACGTGGAGATTCCCGAAAGAGTCAAAGGTTTTCACCTGTCCCTCGGGGATTCCGTGGTGATATTCGATGAGAGAATAGAGTTTTCCATCCCTAAACTCGGCTTGTTGTCCGATTCCATTTTCGATTTCGGCAACTAGAGTGCCCTCAGGGTTAAAATAAATCGCGTTGATCATCTTCCCTTCGCGGTATTGTTCTTGATATTTGGAGATTCCCGGTACCCAGCTTGCAGTCGCAGCTCCTTCTCGATGCCCGTTTTTGTAGTGGATTTCCTCGAGGATTTTCCCTTCTTCATTGAATATTTTCAACGCTCCATGAGGAGATCCTTTGGTGTGGGGGACAATTTTTTGAAGTTTCCCACTGGGGTAGTAATATTTTGCATCTCCTTCGAGATAGCCTTTATCATAGATGAATTCTGCCAAAAGATCGCCTTGCTCATCCCATACAGTGCACTCTTTATCGAACAACCAGCTGTTTTTTGCCCGCTCTCCTAGATCTGCGAGTCCTTCGATGATGGTGGCTTCGATTTTTACTTTTCCATTTTCATGCCATTCGATATAGCTCCCGTGAGCACGTCCATCGAGAGCTTCGAGGAATTGCCAAACTTCCCCATTAGAATGATAGCTCGTGAGTTTGGAATGGCTTTTCCCCTCATTATTTTTGCCGTAGACTCGCAGGACTTTTTCGTAGGGTTGAGAGTTGAGAAAATCTACTTGTTGATAGACATGGAGCCTTTCTTTATTGCTAATAGTTTCCGAAAAGCCATTGCGATCGACCGTCTGTATACTGACAATCGAATCCGAATGATTTGTTGTGCGACAGCCAGTGAGCAATAGAGGGATTAAAAAAAGAAAATAGATTTTTTTATTCATA
>JAAKFB010000008.1 GCA_011065235.1 Chlamydiota bacterium
CCACTTTTCGAAGAAAATGGGGTGAAGATCTCGATAGAACACGACAACCACACTTTCAAGCGGACGTTTCCCATCCTAGAGGGGATGGTGAATCCCGCTGGAATCTACTATCTTGGAGACGGTGCTTGGGGTGTTTATCCGGACAAGCCTCATCGCCATTGGTACTTGGCCAAGGCGCTCCAGTCCAATTGCTATTGGCTTCTCACGATCGATAAGGAAAAGTGCCACGCCGAGGCTTTCGACAATGAGGGCAAACTTCTCGACGAGCTTGAAATCGAGCCCAACAGAAAACCGGATTAAGTCTTCCCGTTTTTCGTTGATTTTTGGCATTGACTTTGCCAAAAATCTGAGTAAAATGGAGTTTATGTACCGCAGATTAATGAAATCCCCAGATCACAAGAGCTTCTTCCTCTTTGGACCAAGGGGGACGGGGAAGACTCACTGGGTCCGTTCCAATTTTAAAAAAGCTCTCTACTTAGACCTTTTGGAATCGGATCTTTTTGTCGATTTACTCGCATATCCTGGGCAACTAGAAGAGCTGATTCCGAAAAAATTCAACAATTGGATCATCATCGATGAGGTTCAGAAAATTCCAGCCCTTCTCAATGAAGTACATCGTCTAATTGAACAAAAACGCTACCGATTCATTTTGACAGGTTCTAGCGCCAGGCCGCTGAGAAAAAAAGGGACCAATCTCCTCGCTGGACGGGCCCTGACTTATGCGATGCATCCTCTAACCGCAACAGAGCTCAAGGAAGCTTTTGATTTGGAAAAAGCAATAAATTTTGGAATGTTGCCCTCTGTGCAGACAGAGCCTAATCCTCAAAAGTACTTAGAATCCTATGTCAAAACCTATTTACGTGAAGAGGTATTACATGAGGGAATCACTAGAAATTTAGGCGCTTTTAGCCGTTTTCTAGTCGCGGCTAGCTTTTCTCAAGGGTCGATTTTGAACTTGACCGAAGTTGCGCGAGAGTGTGGGATCGATCGAAAAGTCGTGGGCGGATATTTTGATATTCTCGAAGATCTTCTTCTTTCTTTTCGTCTTTCGTCTTTTACGAAACGGGCGAAAAGAAAAATGGTCTCTCATCCAAAATTCTATTACTTCGATGTGGGCGTGTATCGGACGATTCGCCCAAAGGGACCACTTGATTCCCCTGAGGAAATTTCCGGGATTGCTCTAGAAACCTTGTTTTTTCAACACCTCAAAGCGATTAATGACTATTTTGAGGGCGGCTATGATCTGCATTATTGGAGAACGACAAGTGGGTCAGAGGTCGACTTTATTGCCTATGGCCCTAAAGGAATTTTGGCTTTTGAAATCAAGCGCGGGGCGCGTCATCATCCTGCTGATTTGCGTGGGCTTTTAGAATTTCAAAAGCTCTATCCTATGGCAAAACTATATCTGATCAACGGAGCAAAACGGGCATCCAAAGAAGGCGATATCCAGATTGTCCCATTCGAGCAAGCATTGAAAACGCTTCCTAAATTACTTCTCTGTTAGAAGTTGCTCCAAGACTTTGCGGCTACGCTCGATGAACTGAGGCAGCTCTTTTGAAGAGAGCTCTTTTTGCGAGAGCTGCGCGAGCTGATAGAGGTGGGTGAGCACGTCTTTGGCGAGCTCTTTGTCACTGTGTTTTGTCAGGGCAATGATGAGGGGGCTGTTTGTGTTCACCACAAAGGTCTTTTTATCGGTAAATCCAGGGGGCAATTCTTTCGTCGAGAGGGCGAGGGTCTCGCGCATGCGGCGGGATTGCTCGTCGATCATGATGAAGGCGGGGAGGGTGTCGCTAGCTAAGCTTTTTGCTTCGACTTCAAGATTGTCGATATTGAGCGATGAGCGGACAAAATCGGCGATTTTGGCCGATTCGGGCCTGCCTTCTGTGTCGAGTAGAGATTTTTCGCGCGCGGTATCGAGGATTGAGGGGTCGAGGGCGCCGTCGATCCGTTGAAACTTGGCAGGGGAGAGTTTGAGCTCGAGGAAGTTCATCAGGGGAGCATCGAGAGGGCCTTTGGCGATCAGCACTTCGATGTTTTTCTCTTTGTAGACTTGGAGGAAGGGGGAGTCTGTCTCCTGCGTGTAGAAGATTTTGTCGGGATGTCGCTCGAGGTATTCATCAAGGGTGGTCCATTCTCCGTCGAGGTTTTTCCAGATGAGGAAGTCTTTGACCCGGTCATAGAATTTGTCATCCTGTATGATCCCGAGCTTCAGGATCATTTCTACATCTTCAAAATGGTTGATGAAGGTGGTTTTATCGGTTCGGTAGATGGCAGAGAGGCGATCGGCAACTTTTTTGGAGATGTGAGTGGACAGAGAGCGGACGGTTTTATTCATTTGGAGATAGCTGCGCGAGACGTTGAGAGGGATGTCGGGGCTATCGATGGCCCCGCGCAAGACGGTGAGATAGTCAGGAATGAGGTCTTGGCAGTTGTCAGAGACGAAAACCCGATGGCAAAAGAGCTTGATGGGACATTTTTGGAAATCAAAGCGTTGATGGATCTTGGGGAAATAGAGGATACCTTTGAGGTGAAAGGGATAATCGACGTTGAGATGGACCCAGAAGATGGGGTCTTCTTCTAGAGGGTGGAGTTGACGGTAGAACTCGAGGTATTCTTCGTCGGTGCAATCAGACGGAGATTTGAGCCAGAGGGGGTCTTTGTGATTTATGTGCTCATCATTGAGATAGATGGGATAGGGGAGAAAGGCGCAGTAGCGGTTTAAGATGGTGCGCAGGCGAGCTTCATCGAGGAATTCTTCGTCTTCGATGAAGAGGGTGATCGCTGTCCCGCGGTGCTCGCGGGAGCCTTCATCGATGGTGTAACTCGTGGTGCCGTCGCATGACCAAAAGGCGGGTTTTGCACCATTTTGATAGGAGAGGGTCTCGATTTCGACTTTGGAAGAGACCATGTAGGCAGAGTAAAAGCCGAGGCCAAAGTGGCCGATCACAGAGTCCTCATTTTGGTACTTGTCCAAGAATTCTTCGGCACCGGAAAAAGCGAGCTGAGCGATGTATTTTTCTACCTCATCAGCGGTCATCCCGAGGCCTGTGTCGGTGATGGTGAGGGTCTTGTTTTCCTTGTCGAGAGTGACACTGATGCGCATTTCACTGTCATCAAAGGTGGTTTCTTTCTGCTCTCGGAGGATTTTGAGTTTCGAGAGGGCATCGCAGGCATTGGAGATGAGCTCGCGCAGGAAGATTTCTTTGTCGGAATAGAGCCATTTTTTGATGATGGGAAGCAGTTTTTCGGTGTTGATCTTCAATGTGCCTTGAGCCATGCTTATCTCCTTTGTGTCAAACACGATAACACATTGGGAATTAAAGTAATCTTTAGTATGGTATAATCGCGATTATGCGCATCTGTATGGCACAGCTCAATCCGATCATCGGGGACCTCAAAGGGAATACGAAGAAAATCCTCGAAGCAATTGATGTGGCACGTGCGGAAAAAGCCGATATTGTCCTGTTTTCTGAATTGACGATTTGTGGATATGCCCCGGGAGATTTGCTTCTCCATGACGATTTCATCGAGGCGACAGAAAAATGTCTAGGTGCAATTGTGAAGGCCTCTTCGAACATTTGCATCATCGTGGGGCTTGTTCGCCACAATACAGGTCCCGGAAAGAATCTCTTCAATAGTGCTGCCATTATCTCAGATGGGCAAATCCTGGGTTACTACAACAAAGGGCTTTTGCCAACTTATAATGTCTTTGATGAAAGGCGCTATTTTGAGCCAGGCCGTGAGCTCAAAACTTTCGAGCTGAAAGGCAAAAAAATCGGGATCATCATCTGTGAGGATATTTGGCAACATTCTGGTTATGTCGATATGCGTTATGCGCGCGATCCCATCATAGATTTAGTGGAACATAAACCGGATATCTTACTCAATTTATCTGCCTCGCCCTATCAATATGACAAACCCGATGTGAGGGTTTTGGTCTGTGCAAAGGCTGCCAAAACGTTAAATTGTCCGGTCCTCCTTTGCTGTCAGGTGGGGGGAAATGATGACCTTATCTTTGATGGATATAGTGTCTGTGTTGACAAACATGGCAATTTGCGTCAACTCGGCAAGGGATTTGAAGAAGATATCTTCACGGTGGATTTAGAAGCACCTATCTGCAATATCCCATTTGAATACAATCAACTGGGGGATTTGTATCGAGCGCTTGTGCTGGGAGTGCACGATTATTTCGCGAAACAGAATTTTAAGACAGCACTCATCGGTCTTTCAGGGGGGATTGACTCTGCACTTGTCGCCTGTATTGCCAAAGATGCGCTCGGCGCAGAAAATGTTCTCGGGATTTCGATGCCTTCGCGCTATAGCTCCGAGGGAAGTATTGAAGATGCAGAAAATCTGGCCAAAAATTTAGAAATAGCCTTTAAGAAAATCCCTATCGAAGAGCCTTTCAAGGATTATTTGAAGATTTTAGAGCCCCATTTTGAAGGAAAACCACCCGATGTCACCGAAGAGAATTTGCAGGCGCGCATTCGAGGGATGATCCTGATGGCTGTGTCGAACAAATTGGGATATATTGTTCTGAGCACGGGGAATAAAAGTGAAATGGGATTGGGATATTGCACGCTCTATGGGGATATGTGTGGAGGCTTGGGAGTGATTTCCGATGTTCTCAAGACGCAGGTATATGATCTTTGTCGATGGATCAACCGCGATCGAGAAATCGTCCCTTGGTCGACGATTGAAAAGCCTCCTTCTGCAGAGCTGAAACCCGATCAAAAAGATCTCGATGCTCTGCCCGACTATGGCATCGTGGACAAGGTGTTAAAAGCCTATGTCGAAGACCATTTGTCCATCGATCAAATCACTAAGCAGTTTCAGTTCGATAAAGGTGTTGTCGAAGATTTGGTTCGACGCTTGCATAATGCCGAGTATAAAAGACGGCAATCGGCTCCTGGGATCCGCGTGAGCAAAGTGTCTTTTAGTGTGGGACGGCGCTTTCCGATTGTTCAAGGCTGGGACTGATACCAATCGCAAGAAATAAAATCATAAATAGCAGATATCTTTTGCCTGCAATTCTTCGTCTTCATTCTCAGCAACTTATTCAAGTTGCCTTCGAACTCCAGACTTGAATTTCGACAAAATCTATTGTCCTATTTTATGATTTTATTTCTTGCGATTGGTATGAACCTATCCAAGTAAATGTTCTAGGGAGATCCAATGAAGTTCGATTTAGATTTTTCGAAAATTTTTGTAGGCAATATTAAACAATATTGCCAAAAAAATTTGCAAAAAAGATGGATAGAAATTCGCAGGAGATTCTCTAGGAAATTTACTTGGATAGGTTCATGAGCGCCATCAATCGATCAAAACCAACGGCAACACCGCAGCAGTCAGGCAGGGTCTCAAGTGCTGTCAAAAACTCCTCATCGATGGGGAGCGCTTCTTTTCCAAGATTGATCCGCTTTTGATTTTCTACATCTAGGCGTATTCTTTGCTCTTTTGCATCGGTCAGCTCATCAAATCCATTGCCGAGTTCAATGCCGTTGAAATAGATTTCAAAGCGTTTGGCCACTTGTTCTCCCTCCACAAGGGCAGTTTTTGCAAGGGCTGCTTGCGAAGGGGGATAATCGGTGATGACGGTCAATTGATTTTGGCCGAGCTTCGGTTCGATAAGGTGGGAAAATAGCAAGTTGAGCTGGGTATCTAGGTCCCAATGGATCGCATCAGGGGATAAAGGGCGCAAGTGGGATGTGAGAGCACCATTTGTGTAATTGATGTGGACGTATTTTAAAAAAGCTTCACGATAGGTGAGGGTCTCAGAGGGGAGCTCACCCAAAAAGAGGAGAATCAGATCGAGGGTCTCGTCGATAAACTTCTCATATGGCATGCCGACGCGGTACCATTCTATCATGGTGAATTCGGGCATATGAAGGGGGCCTTCTTCATCTTGGCGAAAGACATGGCCGAGCTGATAGATGTCGCCACTGCCCTTGGCGAGGAGTTTTTTGAGACCGTATTCGGGAGAGGTATGCAGGTATCCGATTTTGCCCCTTCCCATTTCCACGCGCATCACATCGATATGGGCTTCAACAGGAGCGGAAGTACTTAAGATGGGGGTGTCGGCTTCAAGCACGGCGCGCTCTTGGAAAAACGCCCGCGTTTTCGCGAGCATGGCAGCACGCTTTTTCACAGATCCGCATCTAGACGCGAGAGACGTATTCACCGGTGCGCGTATCCACTTTGATTTTTTCCCCTTCGTTGACAAAGATGGGGACTTGTATTTTCGCACCCGTTTCAAGAATGGCGGGTTTGAGCACTCTTCCCGAGGTGTCACCGCGCAAACCCGGAGCGGTTTCGGTGATGACCATTTCCATGAACATCGGAGGCGTCATGTCGATAATCTCACCCTTGTAAGAAATGAGGTCGTACTCGATGTCTTCCATACACCAGGCCGCTTTGTTTCCAATGACAGATCCGGAAACTGTGTGCTGTTCGTAGGTCTTTTCATCCATGAAAACATAGTCTTCGCCTTCCTGGTAGAGGAGGCGCATTTTGAATTCTTCGACGTCGGCGAGTTGGAGTTTTTCCCCAGAACGAAAAGTGCGCTCCACCATCCGCCCGGTCATCAAATGTTTGAGTTTGACCCGGTTGAAGGGTTGTCCTTTACCCGGCTTGACAAATTCATTACTTACGATTAGGTAAGGCTCTCTGTCGAGCTCGACCTTCATTCCAGATTTAAATTCATTTGTGCTAACTTGCGCCATAATTGAACGAATATAATGAAAAAAGGGTAAAAAATCAAGAGGGTGGCTACCCTATAATTTTTTTCCAAGTAGCTGCAATAACTCCGGACAAAGAAAAAGCGTCTCGAACGGTCTTGTTGGCATAATTGGCCGTGTCCAAATTGACCCTAGAGGCCTGTCGAAGCGTTTGTACATCTGCTTGTAATTGCAGGCGAATTCCTTTTAATTTTGCGATTTCTTGCAGGGTGGACTGGAGTTGTTCATCTGCATCTCTGAGGGCTGCAGCCCCGCGTGCATCCATTGTTTTCACGTCTTTTGCAAGTTTTTCCCATCTATCTAGGGACTGCTGCTGCTCTAAAGAAAGGTTTAGCTTCATATGGACAAGGGTGTCTCTGTGTTCATTGGCCATATCCATTGCTTTCAGAAATTTATCCACAAGTTCGAGGTTGATTGCTTGTCCACTATTAAGGGCTGCTTGGAGATCCTGTGCGAGTTTTACTGAAGTAGCTCCGAGGCCTTCGAGCAAAGTGGCATGTAATTGATTGTTGTATGAATAATTATTATTTTCAGAATGGAGTTTCCCCATTTGTTGATTAAATAGGGTGAATTGTTTTTCAAGATCTTTGATATTGACTTGGAGATTGCGGTTAGATTGACTAAAAGTGCGATTTTCTCCCTGTAGAACGCGGTTAGATTGAATGAAAGTACGATTTTCTCCCTGTAGAACGCGGTTAGATTCTTTGAAGGTATTGTTTTCTCCCTTTAAATCTCCAAGTCTTTCTTTGAATTCGAGGTTGCTGAGAAGAAATCTGCCATTTTCCTTTTGGTAGCCACTCAAAACACGAAAGTGATTGGTGAAGTCGCGGATTTCTTTGCGCATCATCGACAGGAAAGCAGCTGTGAAAAATTCGATCGTGCAGAGCATCCAATATCCTGAAAAAAAGGAAATGGCAGCTTTGGCGACGTAATAGATCGTTCCCGCTGTAAGCATGTGCATTTTCCAGTGTTCAAGCATTTTTCCAGTGAAAAAATGCTTAATCGTTACTAAGACTCCAGTGGGTTTGCGCGTGTGTTCTTTCATAGCAGCAAGCTGGGTGTAAGGGGTAAGGGAATGGACCATCATGACTTCCTCCATAATTTTGAGGCCCCGAATATATATCAAATTTGAATTTCAATCAAGATCGGTCTAAGATAGGGGAAAAGAGGGACTATGCCCGAGATCGGTGAAGAACAGTTTGCGAAAGAAACATTGGAACGCTACAGCGGCTGCGAAGTTGAAGAATATCAATCAAATTTGCTCCTGACTAACTTTCCTCAATATGTCGACTATTATGCCAAGACACGTGGGGTGAAGGTGTACGAAGGGTCGATGTTCAAAGTGGCCCACTCTGAAAAAGAACAGACGAGTATCCTCGATTTCAAAATTGGTTCACCGGCCGCAGCACTCGTAGTTGACCTCTGTTCTTTTTTGCCGATCAAAGCTGCTGTGTTACTCGGTATGTGCGGGGGCTTGCGCCGTCGCTATAAAGTGGGGGATTTTTTAGTGCCCGTTGCGAGCATTCGCGATGAAGGGACATCGAACTTTTATTTTCCCCCAGAAGTGCCTGCTCTCACCAACTTTTTGATGCAAAAAGCGGTGACAGAAGTCCTCGATGCTCAAAAGACTCCCTATCACATTGGAATCACGTTCACTTCGAATATGCGCTTTTGGGAATTCAACGAAGAATTCAAAAATCGCCTCAAAGCGACCAAAGCACAAGCTTACGAGATGGAATGCGCGACTCTCTTTGCGGCGAGTTATAAGCGGAAATTCACTTTGGGCGCTCTGTTACTTATTTCTGATTTGCCACTGAATAATGATGGAGTAAAAACTAAAAAAAGTTCAGCATATGTCTTCGAGAAGTACATGCCCGACCATATTGAAAAAGGTGTGGCAATTTTAGTGGTTGCTCGAAAAATGCAAGCAAAAAATATTAAAGGCGCATACCATCGGAACCTATGATGAAATTTATTTGGCTATTACTTCTTCCTACTCTTTTATTTGCTAAGCCCAAAGGGGCTAAGGTAGAATCCGGAACGGCTGACATTAGGTCTATGGGTTCAGCCATGGAAGTGCAAGCGAGCGAGCGGGCAATCATCCATTGGGATGAGTTTTCGATTCATGCCGGCGAGACGATGCGCTTCATTCAACCAAGTGTTGATTCAGCCGTCCTCAACCGCGTTGCCAGTGGGATGTCTCAAATCGACGGGCTTTTGCAGGCGAACGGCAGAGTTTATCTCCTCAACCCCAATGGAATTGTCATTGGGAAAGAGGGAGTGGTTCAGACGGCGAGTTTCATTGCGTCAACGCTCGATTTTGATAACGAAGACTTTTTCAAAAACCACGAGCTCCTCTTTAAAGGAAATTCTGAGGCGCGCATTGTCAATCTAGGCAAAATTGAAGCTATTGGAGGGGATGTATTTTTACTGGGTCGTGCAGTGGTCAATGAAGGTCTTTTGAAGGCCTCAGAAGGTGTTGTAGGCATTGCAGCTGCAGACGAAATTTTGCTCAAACCCAGCGGTCTTCAGCGCTTATTTATCACCCCAAAACAGGAAGCGGAAAAAGGGGATGGAGGCATTGAAAACAGAGGAAGCATCGAAGCTTTAGAAGCGGAGCTGCGTGCCGACGGCAATGTCTATCGTTTTGCAATCAATCAAAGTGGAACCATCGAAGCGCTCGGGTCAAAAGAGGAAAATGGCCGGATTTTTCTCGTTGCAGACGGGGGCAGTGCGATGCATTCGGGAACGCTAACTGCAAAGGGAGGAACCGTACATCTTCTCGGTGATCAAGTGGGCGTTCTTGAAGAGGGAAAAATCGATGTCTCAGGAGCTTGCGGTGGTGGAGAAGTGCTCATTGGCGGAGATTTTCAAGGGAAGAATGACCTGATCCAGAATGCGACATTAAATGTCGTGATGGAAGGGGCTGAAATTTACGCCGACGCTCTCGAAAACGGAGATGGTGGACGTGTGATCATCTGGTCCGATGAGACAACTGTCATGCAGGGGACGGTCTTTGCGCGTGGGGGAAATCAGAGTGGAAATGGAGGGTTTGTTGAGGCTTCGGGAAGGGAGAACCTCAGCTTTACGGGTCTTGTGAATACAATGGCTCCGTTTGGAAAAACAGGTGAGCTTTTACTCGATCCCAGCAATATTACAATCTCTGCCGCAGTAACGATGGATATGTTATTTGATGCCACGACGAATACATATAATCCAGTTGCATCGGTGGCAAATCTCAGTGACACCACGCTTCAGACTCAATTGGATTTAACAAATGTGACCGTAACAACGACATCGAGTTTTTTTGCTTCTGGAAATGTTACCTTTGAGACGAATATCGCTTGGACTTCGAACAATAATTTGACCGTTCTAGCGGATAACATCATTTTTGTTAATTCCGCTGTTACTATCTCTAATAGCGCTGATGGGAGCGTTATTTTTGATGCGATAGAGGACATTAGGATGGAAGGTAGCATAGTGCTGGATGGTGGAAGTGTCTCATTGACAGTGCGTGATGGAGCTATTTTACTTGTGACACGCGTCGCGGCTCCAAGCGAAATTTTAACCGTTAGCGGAAATGTGACCCTTGATGCGGGCGGGATCATTCAGCTTTTACCAAATGTCGGTGCTAGTGTTTTGATCGGGACGACAAGTGGTGTGGTGACGATGAGCTGTGGGGGAGATCTCACTTTGACTGGTGCTCCTGTAACTACGGGGTTTGCGCACATTATGACAGGTAATGGAACCAATTCTTTTAATGTTGGTGGAAATTTAACTCTCGAAGGAGGATCCGCTTCCGGTTCCTTTGTGCAAATCGGAAGAACCGGTTTATCGAGCTCGAATTTGGAATTTTCTGTAGGGGGAGATGTAAAGGTTTTGGGAGGATCGGCCACTGATTGTTTTGCTCTTATTGGACACGATAGAGGAACTATGCTGGTAAGCAATATCACTGCAGATATCGACTTGAATACAGTTGGTGGGGATGTTCAAGTCATCAGCGGGATGGGAACAGATGCGTTTGCCCACATTGGAGTTGTCAATGGGGGTGCTACAAGTATTTTCATGGTAACGGGTGATGTGACTCTCAATAAAGTCGCTGGAGAAATTTTAGTACAAGCGGGTGTGAATGATGCCATGATTGGGTATGGAAACACGATCACTCCAGGATTGGATACCTATGTTGGAAGCGTATTGATCAATCTGGCGGGCGATACACGGATTCTTTCTTCGGATACAGGTTATGCAGGAGTAGGATTTCTCGCAGGAGGGACGGGGATTACAGTTCAAAGCCCAGAAGTGAAAGTTTCCAGTCGCACTCTGACATTAACTGCAAATGATGGGACGGATGCTTTCATTGGTTTTTACTCGAGTGATCCTACGCCTAGTAATACCGTTGCAATTTCACAAGTCAATGTCCAGACGCGTGACAATCTCATTCTGAATCCAGGATTAATTGAGTCTTTTACGGTCGATGGAAGCGCTGCCATTGGAGCCTTCACAGAAACGGGAACGGCAACTGCAGAAAATGTGAACATTCAGTCCGGAAGTTTCTTTTTAAATGGTTCTTCAGGGGCAATGGGGAGCTTTTCTCGGGTTTTAGGCAATAATGTTTCAGTCCTCTCAGCGAATATGAGCATTGGACATACAGGCTCGAATCCACGAAGTGCTGAAATATTTGGTTCCAATACAGTTTTGGCGATTGCTAATTTGGATATCACTTTAAATCCCGATAGTTTTGTGCATACTACCAGTGGGGATCTCAGTTTGGTTGTGGATAATGGGGATCCCGATTCCCCCGATATCGGGGATGGGCAATTTGTGATCAATAGTGGAGCTGAGCTCACCTCTGGAAATGCACTGCGCATTTTCACTGCTATGCGGTCTCAAAATACGATTTCAGCTCCCTTAAACGGGGCTGCATTTGTTCCGGGGCAATTTCTTATCAACTCCAATACCGAACAGTGGGGAGAGTATTTCCCCGATAATTTTGGCGGATTCCCGTTTACTATTTTTTATAAGGTGGCAATTCCCAATGAAGCCCACAACGAGCATGGCCGCGTGATTGCCGAAATGTTTCAAAATCTCAAAACATATGACGAGTTGTTATTCTGCTGTCAATGTTTCCTTTATAAGTATGACAAAGACTGTTGTGATCAAACCTTCCATCCGAAGAGGATGGTATCGAGTTTTGATCTCTTCAGTGAAGAGATTGAGCAGATGTTGAGACAAAATTACCGCAATTACCATACAAAATATGTTGAATCGTTTTAAAATCCAAATTATTTGGCTATTACTTCTCCCTACTCTTTTATGCGCTAAGCCCAAAGGGGCTAAGGTAGAATCTGGAACGGCTGACATCCGGTCCATGGGTTCAGCCATAGAAGTGCAAGCGAGCGAGCGGGCAATCATCCGTTGGGATGAGTTTTCGATTCATGCCGGCGAGACGATGCGCTTCATTCAACCAAGCGTCGATTCAGCCGTCCTCAACCGCGTTGCCAGTGGGATGTCTCAAATCGACGGCCTTTTGCAGGCGAACGGCAGGGTCTATCTCCTCAACCCCAATGGAATTGTCATTGGGAAAGAGGGAGTGGTTCAGACGGCGAGTTTCATTGCGTCAACGCTCGATTTTGACAACGAAGATTTTTTCAAAAACCACGAGCTCCTCTTTAAAGGAAATTCTGAAGCGCGCATTGTCAATCTAGGCAAAATTGAAGCTATTGGAGGAGATGTATTTTTACTGGGTCGTGCAGTGGTCAATGAAGGTCTTTTGAAGGCCTCAGAAGGTGTTGTAGGCATTGCAGCTGCAGACGAAATTTTGCTCAAACCCAGCGGACTTCAGCGCTTATTTATCACCCCAAAACAGGAAGCGGAAAAAGGGGATGGAGGCATTGAAAACAGAGGAAGCATCGAAGCTTTAGAAGCAGAGCTGCGTGCCGACGGCAATGTCTATCGCTTTGCAATCAATCAAAGTGGAACCATCGAAGCGCTCGGAGCAAAAGAAGAAAACGGCCGGATCTTTCTCGTTGCAGACGGGGGAACAGCAATGCATTCGGGAACGCTAACAGCGAAGGGGGGAACCGTACATCTTCTCGGTGATCAAGTGGGCGTTCTTGAAGAGGGAAAAATCGATGTCTCAGGAGATTGTGGTGGTGGAGAAGTGCTCATTGGCGGAGATTTTCAAGGGAAGAATGACCAGATTCAAAATGCGACATTGAATGTCGTGATGGAAGGGGCTGAAATTTACGCCGACGCTCTCGAAAACGGAGATGGTGGCCGGGTGATCATCTGGTCCGATGAGACAACTGTCATGCAAGGAGCTGTCTTTGCACGTGGGGGAAAACAGAGTGGAGATGGCGGGTTTGTAGAGGCTTCTGGAAGGGAGAATCTCAGCCTTTCGGGTCATGTGAATACAATGGCTCCGTTTGGAAGAACAGGTGAACTTTTACTCGATCCAAGTGACATTAGAATATCAACTGATGCCTCAACGGGAGTTAACTTTGTTCCACCAAACTTTTTTGCAACCCAAGCATCCGGAAATATTAATGACGTCACGCTTGTAGCTTTTTTAAATTCGACAAATGTGACCATAACAACGACATCGAGTTTTACTGCTGTTGGAAATGTTACCTTTGAGGCGAATATCGGTTGGGCTTCGAACAATGATTTGACCGTTCTAGCGGATAACGATATTATTGTTAATTCCACTATTACTATCTCTAATGGCGCTGGTGGGAGCGTTATTTTTGATGCGAGCGGGGGGGGCATCGCGATGACAGGTAGCATAACGCTGGACGGTGGAAGAGCCTCATTAACAGCGCGTGATGGAGATATTTTCTTTGGGACACTCGCCGCGGCTCCAAGCGAAATTTTAACCACTACCGGAAATGTGACTTTTGATGCAAGCGGGGACATTGAGATTTTTGCAAATGGCGGTGCTGATGTTTTGGTCGAGACGACAACTGGTGGGATCACGATGACCTGTGGGGGAGATCTCACCTTGACGGGTGCTCCTGTAGGTACGGGGTTTGCGCACATTTCGACGGGTGATGGGACCAATTCTTTTAATATTGGCGGGGATTTAACCCTCCAAGGAGGAGCCGGTACCGATTCCTTTGCGCAGATTGGGGCCACAGCGCCAAATTTTTCGAACATGACACTTTCTGTAGGACGAGACGTTCAAGTTTTAGGAGGGACGGGCAGTGGCTCTTTTGCATTGGTTGGGGGAGATCGGGGATCAGCTGGAGGACTTGTCGGTATCGTGGGAGGTATCACTTTCAGTGGGATTGGAAGAGACCTTCAAATCATCGCGGGTTCTGGAACAGATACTTTTGCTCAAATCGGACACGTGAATGGAGGTGCCACTAGTGGCTTTGTTGTACAAGGAGAAGTGAGCTTAAATAGAATTGCCGGAGACATCTTAATCCAAGCGGATGCGAGCACGGCTATGATTGGACATGGGAATACAATCACTCCGGGCGGAGATTCTTATCAAGGGACAATCTCTATTAATCTAGCGGGTGATACGCAAGTTCTCTCATCGGACGATGCTGCGGCAGGCGTAGGATTTCTCTCTGGAGGGACAGGGATCTCTGCTACAAGCTCAGAAGTAGGAATATCTGTTCGATCCCTCACGCTAACTGCAAATGATGGAACGGATGCCTTTGTCGGGTTTTACTCGAGTGATCCGACACCTGATAATACCGTTACAATCTCACAAGTCAACATCCAGACGCGTGATAATCTCATCCTAAATCCAGGATTAATTGAGTCTTTTACGGTCGATGGAAGCGCTGCTATTGGAGCCTTCACTGAAACAGGAACGGCGACTGCAGCGAATGTGAACATTCAGTCGGGCAATTTCTTTTTAAATGGCTCATCGGGAGCAACGGGGAGCTTTTCTCGGGTTTTGGGTAATGATGTCTCGATCCTTTCATCGGGAATGAGCGTTGGACAAAAAGGCTCCAATCCGCGAAGTGCCGAAATATTTGGGTCTAATACGGTTTTGGCGATTGCAGATTTGGACATTACGTTAAATTCCGACAGTTTTGTGCACACTACTAGTGGAGATCTCATTTTGGTTGTGGATAATGGGGATCCCGATTCTCCCGATATCGGGGATGGGCAATTTGTGATCAATAGTGGCGCAGAACTCACTTCAGGGGGTGCACTGCGTATTTTCACTGCTAAACGCAGTCAAAATACGATTTCAGCTCTTTTAAACGGGGCACCATTTATTCCGGGGCAATTTCTTCTCAATTCCATTTTCGAACAGTGGGGAGAGTATTTCCCCGATGCTTTTGGCGGATTCCCGTTTACCATTTTTTATAAGGTGGGAATTCCCAATGAAACTCACAACGAGTATGGACGCGTGATTGCCGAGATGTTTCAAAATCTCAAAACATATGATGAATTGTTGCTCTGCTGTCAATATTTTCTTTATGGATACGATAAAGACTGTTATGATCAGATTTTTCATCCGAAGCAGATGGTGTCAAGTTTTGATTTCTTCGGTGAAGAGGTTGAACAGATGTTGAGACAAAATTACCGCAACTATCATACGAAATATGTTGAATCGTTTTAATCCAATTGTCTTTTTGATCCTGATGATGGGTTCATTATTATTTTGTGATGAAGAACCGACTCGCTATTCGAAGCAGCCGATTATTGAAGAGCTGCGTGGAATTTTGCTCATTCCCAATCAAGATTATGTGGACTACACCGATACACGATGCGTATATGGGCTAGAAGTGCACGATCTATGCGTTCCCGATGGCGTTTGCTGTTTGGCCGATGTTTTAGAGCCGATCTTCTTGGGTGAGTCACTCACAAGAGATCTCTTAGAAGAAATCAAGAAACAAATTGTGATCTATTACCAAGCGCATAACCACCCAGTCGTTTATGTCTATGTTCCCGAGCAGGAAGTCTCCTGCGGGGTATTGCAAATTGTGGTCTTGGAAGGATGTGTTGGGCAGA
>JAAKFB010000080.1 GCA_011065235.1 Chlamydiota bacterium
CACAATCGTCAATCCCGCATATACTTCGAAAACTTGCTCTAACTGTTTGCATTTGGGTGAGCGTCGTAAACACCAATTCTTTTGTCAAAACTGTGGAAGCCTTCAGCACAGCGACTTAAATGCTAGTCGAAATCTTCTGAGGCTCGGTCTATCTGCCGATAGATCGACCGGTGATGTAAACCACCGGCATGTTGCCGCCTAAGCGCGGACAATAAAGCTTTCGCCTTTAGGCGAGAGTTGTTTACTCTTTGCTTATATGTGATAAAACTTTATTGATCAATTCAAAGGAAAACCCCCGCCTGAGCAGAGCGCGGATCACTTTTTCCCGCTGTAGGGGCATGTAGCGCTTCCGGACAAGAGCAATTGCCGCCTCCTCGGACTCTTCTAGGGAAATGTCGATGGGACCTGCTTTTTCACGTAGTTTGAGGGCGATGAGCTTGGGACCATAGCCTCGCCGCTGCTGCTGCTCGCAGTAGCGCTTGGCAAGCTCAAGATCATTGAGCCATCCCCGTCTCGTCAATTCATCAATTAAATTTTTAATTTCCTCTTGAGGATAACCCTTTTCTAAGAGCTTGTGTTTTAGTTGCTTAGAAAAATAAGATCTCCTAGCAAGAAGGGAATACGCCTTAGCCTTAATCGATTGCATGTTTTCCTTTTTTTGGGTATGCTAGGGGAAGAGGAGACCTTAATGAGCATACCACCAAGCGGGCCAGGTGCGCCTACCCCACCTGAGCCTTCAAAACCCATTCAACCCAGCGATAGCAAAGACGCCTTTCTGCTCAACTCACCTTTTGCCAAAATGTTCAAAGCCACGGGCCATACGCCCACGGTCAAAGAAATCAAAGCCATCATCGATGGCATCTTAAAACACGAGATCTCTGAGATCAAGCGTCAAGATGCCGGATGGAAAAAAGCCATGAAAAAACTCAAAGAAGCAATCGAAGGAAATGCCTGATACACTCATTGTCTCCGAAGAGAATTTGGGATTGCGTCTCGACAAGCTCTTGGCACAGCAATTCCCTGAGCATTCGCGGAGCTATTTTCAATATTTGATCGATGAAAAGCATGTCCTGCTCAATGGCCATCCTGTCAAGAAGCAGCACCGTCCCCTTGCGGGAGATGAGATTGCAATTGCATTTCAAGACGTTCCTAATCTCGACGTAAAGCCCGAGGCAATTCCACTAGATATCGTGTATGAAGATGCCCATATCATCGCAGTCAATAAACCTGTCGGAATGGTCGTCCACCCAGCCCCCGGCGCCTACACGGGAACCTTTGCCAACGCTCTGATGTACCATTGCAAAGAACTCAATCCCGATGAGTTTGAAAAGACAAGACCGGGTATCGTCCATCGGCTCGACAAAGAGACAAGTGGACTGCTAATTGGAGCCAAAACCCTCGAAGCCCACAAAAAACTCACCGAGGCATTCAGTAAGCGTGAAGTTCAAAAGCGCTACCTCGCCATCTGCTGCGGGATCCCCAAAGAAGGCGAATGTTCAGCACCGATCAAACGCCATCCAATCAAACGCAAGCAGATGACAGTGAGCGCAGAGGGGAAAGAAGCCCTCACACGCTTTAAAATCTTGGCCCGCAAAGATGGACTTTCTCTTATCGAAGCCGAGCTCGTGACGGGGCGCACTCATCAGATCCGCGTCCACCTCAAACACCTCAACTGTCCCGTCCTTGGAGATAACACTTATGGGAATCAAACTCTCAATCAGAAATATGGCGCACTGCGGCAAATGCTGCACGCTCATCAAGTCCAATTGAAGCATCCCATTTCAGAAGTATCTCTCGAGCTGGTTGCTCCAATTCCTACTGACTTGAAAAATTTTATTGAACTCATACAAAAGCTTGACTAAAATAGATTTTTGTTTGCACAGCCTGAGGATCGAAGCATGAAAGAATTCGTTGAATACATCGTCAAAAATTTGGTCGATAACCACGATAAAGTACGCATCAATGAGATTGGTGGCACACATACGCTCATCATCGAACTTAGTGTTGAAAAATCGGACATCGGAAAAATCATCGGTAAAAAGGGAAAAACCATTAACGCGATCCGGACGCTTCTTATGTCAGTTGCCAGTCGCAATGGGATCCGCGTCAATCTCGAGATCATCGAGGATGAAGAGCAAGAAGAGCAAGAAGAGCAAGAAGAAGCCAGTCCTTCAGCTGATTAGCTGAGGCAGATAAGGTGAAATCATCGCTTTGCGAGAGTTGATTGTTCCTGCTGGGAAGCGGATGATAGCAAAAGACTGTCCTCTTCCCTTTTCTTTTGCAAACTGATGCGCGCAAGAGAGAAAGCTCTCATTGAAAATTTTGCTGAGTTCTTTCCCGTTGGGTCCGATAAATTCGATCTCAATATCCTCTTGATTTTCTACAATGCGCGGCGACATCCGAAATTCGTTTAAAAAGCTCTTCAAGTGTTCGATGGACTGCTCAGTCATCGGGATCCACACCCACAATTCATCCTGATGCTTGTATTTTCCATCTGTTCCCTTATAAACATCTTCAGCTCCTGCAATAGTGCTTGTCATATGCAAATAGAGATCAAACTCTCGTCTATCCTTGAAAAAGTTCATCGAAGATTTCACCCACATTTCACGCAGCTTGGATGCATTCGATGCAAATGCGGGGTAGTTTTTGGCAAATATTTTGGTCTGCCCTACACGAACACAACCATTTTGCAGCTTTGTGTCGACGAAGACACTCGAGTCTTTGCCCTGTGCACAAAGCTGGAGATTTTCTTCAGCGAGCTGCTCTTTAGCGAGGTAGATTTTGCGATAGAGAGAGTACATGTCGCGGTGTTGCAAGATGCGCGAGGCGGCCTTTTCAACAAAAGTCTCATCCCGTTTCAGACCGTCGAAATGGATGATTTCAACCTCTTGGCCTTCGACAAGCGACTTGAGGCGATTGAGCAGGTGGGCCACACATTCGACATCCCGTCTCGAGACTTTGGTGAGCAGATCAGTGTCATCTAAAATCGCATAGAGGAAGTGCAGATACTCGACAAACTCACGAGTGGGATCGATAAAGTAGGGCTGTTTTTCATGAACTGCGTGCAAGCGGTTGAGAAGCCTTTGTAAGATCCGCTTAGCCGAGGCCGATTTGTAGTCTTTCTCAGCAGCAGCGAGCTGCTTTTCGATCGCATCGAGAGTCATGCCCCCCGTGCTGTATTTATCGTTAATTTTAAAAGCCAATTCGGCGACGATCGCATTGGATGACTGCGCATCGGAAATGTATACCACGGGCGCGCTAGAGGTGTTGAGGACAATTTTGTGATGATCAATGACACTGATCACTTCGAAATACGACGGAATTTTCGTCTCGTCTCGATTGCAAAAATCGCGCAAGGTCACCGTTCCCAATATGGGCTGTTGCAAGTCGCGAGCGCGGATGACTCCAAGAGGAATCATCTTCCCCTCTTCATCTGCCGATGTGACAGTCAAATAGGGATAATTGCCCATCTTACTGCGCAGTTCGTCCACATCAGCGCGATAGCTCACCACCTGTGGAAGATACCCAAAAACCTGCACCTTGATGTTGAGTGCCACTTCGAGCCGCTCGGTGTACAACCGAACACTCTGGATCGCCCGGTCGAGTTGAGCGATGATCACCTCAAGGTGATGGAAAATTTTGGGACGATCTTCGACCAGCTTTCCGTCTTTTCCAAACAAGTCAGATTTTTCTAAAGCGCGAACGTGATCGATACATTCTTGAAAATCATTCAGATCAAGAGCTGCCATCCCCTTTGCAAACTCCGTAAACGTCGCATTCAATCCCTTGTCGACTTTGAGCACTTTGCGCAAGTACCCTTCCATATAGCGCTGCTGCTTATCAGTGAACTCACCTGCAGGCGCACACTTTTTGATATTGATGCCAAAAACGGAATCGACAAATTTAGGGAGATCTTTTCTATTTAAATCTTTCTTTGCAAAAAGGGAGATCAGCTTGATGTGAAGGTTATTTTCGAACCAGCGGAGGCAATTATTGAGCATCATGATTACCTGACGCACCCCTTCGACATCGAAGCTGCGCCAGTCGCCCAAAAAGTATCCCTCATCATCGACCAAAATGATCGCCTTTTGGGTCCGCTCGTGATCGATCATCAGCGATGACTGATCCGTCTTTTGCTTGATCACACCTCGCTGGGTCATCAACTCTAGACTCGACAGAGCAAGCGTCCCCCGCGTCTTGGCGATATGATGAAAGACACTCGATCCAAAAATGTGGTGGAACAAAAGAGCAACTTCAATGCTCGATGGAGGAGCGCCTCCGGGGACATTCCAAATGTGCACCCCTTCGGCTACACGCGCTCCAAAAGCATCGACCCATCCCCAGAACGACGCAATTGTCGTATCGAGATCGGGAGATGAATGGGCCGTGACAAAGTGACTTCCCGGGTGGACCTTGCCCATTCCGACGGGAAATAAGATTTGGTACTCATCGCGCGGCACCCATTTGCCGACAATTTTTGCCCGCACCTCATAATTGTCACTCTCAGATAGGCCCGAAAACTGATTGAGCCATAGCTCAAAGCTCGACAGAGCGTAGTTCATGAGGACTTTTTCACGGCCGATGACATCGATGTATTCAATCACGGCCGCGAGCAAAAAGATCTCCTCTGGGGCTCCTTTTACGAGATCTAAGAGAGAGCGGTTGACCTGCTCGCTCTTTTCTTTGTGATTGAGGCGTTTGTACTGGGGATTCTTAAATGCTTTAACAATCTCATGGAGATTTTCAAAGTGATAGACATTTAGGACAAAATCGCCGAGATCTTTCGCTTGTTTTTTGCTCATTACCAACCATAGTATCGGACTGAGCAGGACTCGAACCTGCGACCCTCCGCTTAGAAGGCGGATGCTCTATCCAGCTGAGCTATCAATCCACTGTATTAAATTGTAAGAGAAAAAACACGAATTTTCAAGGACAAAAAAGCCCTCCTTTTCAGGAGAGCTTTTTTGCGAGAGATCGATCTCTCTTTGCTGTTTAGTTAGTGCTATTTATTTTTTTAAAAATTCGTTAACCGTACCCTTTAAGTATTCACTAAGGGCTGCTTCCTTGAATTAAAGAATTTTGAAAATTCCGCATTCTTTTCATCGATCATCTCCGCTGGTGTTTTCCCATCTGTATTTTTAGTGTCAGACTTAGCGCCATTTTTAAATAATATTTCGGTGATTTCGCGATTTGCTTTTTCACAAGAAATATGAAGAGGTGTGTCTCTTTGTGCATTTCCTAGATTGACATTAGGCTTGTGTTTTAAAATTTCTGAAACCATTGTAAAGTTATTTGCTTTGCATGCAGTAATCAGCAGTGTATCGCCGGTGCCAACTTCTTGAAAATTCACACCATCCTTTTTAACAAACTTCTCTATGTTTTCTTCTATAGTTTCAACCTTGCGGCTAGAAAGAGCTCTTATAGTCAGCCCTGTCCCAATAATAACTAGCGTTGCAACTCCTACGGCAGCGATGCCATATTGCTCTGCTGCATTTATACAGGTGTCTTTTATTGCACCGTCTTCAAACATTGGACAAATGTATTCACGGACATTATTTCCAATGAAAAGTGTTGCATCTTGAATTGTATTCATATCAATTTCTCCTAATAATTTTTTTCGATAAATTCTTTCACAAGATCATGTTTCGCCGAAGAGCTTTGCTGCTCGATTGTTCGGCCAGAAAAGACGCTCTTGCAACAAGCTCTTAAAAAAGCCAAACCAAGCACAAAGTATGTGGCTAAAAGAAGATGGCCTCTTGGATTACCCCTACATGAGGAGCCTAAAAATTGGTCCGTCACTATTTCCTCCACTATTGTAGGTGTGACGTAACAGAGTGCACGTCCAGAAGCATCAAATACATTTGTAGATGTGACATAACCGGCTGCATATCCCAAACCATCCATTATATTTGCAGGTGTGACGTGACTGGCTACAAATCCACAACCATCCATTATATTTGTAGATGTGATGTGACTGGCTGCATACCCCAAACTATCAATTATATTTTGAGTTGTATTCATCATATAGTTTATCCTCTTTTTATTTTAACTATTATATAACGAATTCAGTTAAATATCAAATGATTTACACTGTTAATTAATTATTTTATCAGCGCTGAGGGCGTCCTCAGAGACTTTGCAGTATCCCTCTTGGGATTTCGTCAGGGAATCGTAGTCTTCAAAAGACTTTATGATATGAGGACGGACGAAGATCACGACGTTGCGCTTCTCGGTCAGCCGCTTATTTTTGGAAAAGGCAGCCCCTATAACGGGTAGGCCACCCAGGCAGGGAATGCCCGCTTTTTGGAAGGAACGGGCATTGCGGCCCATCCCACTGAGTATGAGGAAATGGTTATCGGGAACGTGGGCGAGGGTCGACATATTGGTTTTCGTGGTGCGGATCCCTTCAACGTCTGTTGTCGAGGTCATGGGCTCGTCGAGCGCTTCAGAAATCTCTTGATTGATGTCGAGAGTGATGATGTCGTCTTCGCCGAGCATCGGGGTGATGCTTAGCGCTACACCGATATCGCGGTACTCGATATTGGCAGTGGTCTGCTGGCTATTGCCCACAGTTGAGACGATCGAGCCGGTAAACGGAATATTGTCGCCGACGAAAATTTTTGAATTTTTGTTGTCTTGGGTGATGATTTTTTGGTTGAGAATGATTGTACTATCGCCGTCTTGTTGCAGGGCAGAGACGAGGGAACCGAGGGTAAGAAAGGTTTTGCCCTTATGCAAAATGAGATCGCCGATGATACCTAGATCAAATCCACGACCGAGGGGAATTTGATTAAGACCTGTAAGACCATCGCCTGCGCTGACGTCTTGAGCCGTTTGCGCAAAACCTGTGTTTTTTCCAGCAAAATTTCCGGCTCCAAAGGAGACTTTGTCTTTAAATCTTCCACCACCAACCCATTGGAGGCCAAACTCGGTGTTCTTCTTTGCATCGGTCTCGAGAACGAGCACTTCGATGAAGACTTGGCGGCGAGGAATGTCGAGTGTTTTGATCAATTTTTCAAGCGAAATTACCGTTTGCTGATCGCCAGAAAAAAAGAGTGAATTTGTCGCTTTGACCCATTGAATCGATTGGATCGTTTCGATGAGTTTTGTCGGTTTTCCCTTTCGATTGCTCATGTCGGCGGCGATTTTTTTCAACGCTCCTTCAATTTCATCACCTTGATGGTAGCCGAGTTTGTAGGTTGCAAATTCGAGATCTGAATGGGGCATAGTGGGGATTTCCCCTGCGACGAGAGAATCAACTGCAAGGGTGGGATTTTGCAGATGAACACCGTTTTTCATCTCTTCTTCAGAGTAACGATGAACAGCATAATAGCTGCCCTCTTCTGAAACGGCAAATCCATGCATGCGGAGTATTTGTATCAACGCTTTAACTACTTCGCCCGATGTCATCGGTTTTCCCGAAGACATGGTGACGTTGAAACCGAGCTCCCGATGATCAAATATGAAATTTACCTGAGAAATTTTGCTGACAAAACGGATGTACTCAATCACAGGGACATCGCTGAAATTGATATGATGGGTCGCTGGTTCAAACTCTGCGCTGCAGATG
>JAAKFB010000081.1 GCA_011065235.1 Chlamydiota bacterium
AAGAATTGGTTTTTCCCTTCATCGGAAACCCATGCTTTTCGAATCTTCTCCATCGCTCATATTCTTGAATATGAGCTGCTTCGAAGCTTCAAAATTCAGGGCTCCGATTTTGGCAAAATTCCAGTTCTTCAATTCAGATGTGTATACACATTCCAAACTATTGAGTTATTTCTTGTGATTTTGCCCAGGATAAGACTCGAACTTACACACCTTACGGCACCAGAACCTAAATCTGGCGTGTCTACCAATTTCACCACCTGGGCACTAAGAAAGGCAATTTTAGCTGGAAATTTGCTTATGGGTCAATACTTCTATTCTGGAGAGTAGACGGGGCAAATTTGATAGCCTATCTCTTTCACGGCAAAAATCACCTTAGCAATCGACTCCCAATTGGCATTTTTGTCGATATGTAGGAGGACTTTTGTCTTCGATTTGTCCTCTGGGAGCAATCCGAGATCCTGCTGTTTGATCAGCTCGTACTTTACAGCTGTGATCCCATCGAGAAAGAACTCATTGAATTCGGTCACCCATTTGTATTGGCCCCGGTCATTGATGCTGAGAAGGACGGTATATCCCGGCTGTGTATCGGCCATGGAAGGGGGAGGGGCCTGGGTGTCCATTTTTACGAGGTTGACTTCGCTATCGTATAGCGCCGTCCTGGTGACAGCCAAAACGGCAAAGACAGCCAAAATTAGGAACAAAAAATCGACCATGGGCGCTAAGTTGAGCCCACGGCGGTCTTCGAGTTCATCATCGGGTATCATCGTGCTCATTTATTTCTCCAAATAGCTGGGACTACGGGTATCAATGAGCGCGGCAAATATCTGCGCTTCATTCTCCACGGTAGCCATGATTCGGACCAAACGGTATTTCGAGACCGAATAGAGGATCATTGCCAAAATTGCCACGATTAGGCCGGCAACGGTAGTTCCCACAGAAATACCCAGGCCATCGAAGAGAAGGGAGACGCTCTCTATAGAACGGTTGAGATCGTAAAAGGCATAAAACATCCCCAAAACAGTCCCTAGCAGTCCGAGCATAGGGGCGATGATGGCAATCTCGTTGAGGATGCTGATCCGCTGCCAAAAGGCAATGGTGCTTCTTTTGCCTTCGGCTTTCATGGTATCGACCATCGTGTTCAGTCCATGTTTGCGAGCGAGAATTCCAGAGGCGAGCATTTTACAGAAAAAATGTTTTTGTTTGACACAGAGGTCAAGAGCTTCGTCAAATTGGTTGCTGATCAGTTTTGTTTTGAGGTCTTTGATGAGTGTTGGAGGGAGAAATTCCACCGAGCGGACGGTGAGCAAACTATATAACCATACGCAAACAGAAATGGTTGAAAGAGCGAAGAGAAGACTATAAATGACAGGAGAGCCCGAAAAGACTTGGCGAAGGTTGATTTCAATGGCTTGAATCGATTTGGAGGTTTCTTCCTTGATGGTCTCAAGAGATGCCGCTGGAGAGATCACCATTTTTTCGTCTGCAGCAACCATTTTGTCGATTTCAACGGCAAGCGATTCGGTTTTTATTTCTTGGATGTCCATTTTTTGGATTTGATTTTGGATGGGAAGAGGAGCTGCCTTTTTTTCAGATGTGGGGTCTGAAAATTCATCGAGCTGGTCATAGTCTTCCATTCCGAGTTGCTCATTGATTTCAGACTCATCAAGAATCCCATCATCAAGAAGCGCTTCAATTTCGAGTCCGAGCATGTCATCGTCATCGTGAAACATTTCTGCTCTCGAATCCTCATAATCAAATGCCTCAATGCTTCCAAAAGAAAATAGGCAAAAGAGCGCCAAACTGATCCATTTCATTGTATCCCTCGTGGGTAAATCACAATAAATTTTACCTTATCAATTTGCACGGAAATTCTTCAACTAATTATCACAGATGGAGTATACTTTTCATTGCTATGCGCCCTAAAAATTTAAAATTTCCTTTCACGTGGGAAGGACGTCGACCAGCTCTTCATGAAGGAGTTTTGATCGTCCCTCAGTACTACCAAGGACATGAAAAATGGGTCGATGAGCAACATTTATTTTCGAATGAAAAATCGATTTCCGTTGAGTATTCAAATGACGCAAGAGATGCATGTACATGCAGATTGGAAAAAACATGAATATTGTCCGTTTACCTGCTGATCCTCTACATGATCTCCATTGGGAAGCTTCCTCTGAAGGAATTTACCATTTGGATTTTGGATGGGAAAAACTCAATCTTATTGATCCTTCTCTTTTTCAAGCCAATTTTTTAGCAGTCGAAGAGTTTGGAAAGCGTTTTCCCGATGCGGAAAAGGTGATTCTGGCCCGCTCGGATGGAACATTTCCTATCGATGTTCAAGTCTTTTCGGAATATTTGCATCGACTTGCATCTGCTCTACCTGAAGAGACGACTCCTGTGATTCTATTTGATCTCGATGAGGGGTGCCCATTTGCTTCGCTTGTTTTGAAGCTTTGTCGTAGACGGTTTGAGCATTTTGAGTTGCTTTTCAGTGGGGTGCGGATTCCAATTGTTGGAGAAGAGTCTATCATTGTGAGTTTGCCCCAGGATTCCCTCTATGATGAAAAGACTTTTCAGCCTCTTTTCTCCCGTCTTGAAGGGACTCCATTCAAGTGCATCCCAGAAGAATTGCTCAATGAGCATTGGGAAGGGGTCGATCAGATTATGGTCGAGCGCTCCACTCTTGGTGAGATGGGGAAACGGATGCTCCAAGGGTTCGAAGCCACAGAAGGTGAGATTTCTTGGCTTTAAACAATCGGAGTAGAGGGATTCGAACCCCCGACCCACTGCTCCCAAAGCAGTTGCGCTAGCCAAGCTGCGCTATACTCCGTATCCGCTATAGGATAAGTCTCATAGAGTTTTAAAACAAGTTGTTAAATAAATCTTACCTATGACATGTTCCAGGTATGGCTAAATTTACTGAACTTCCTGCCTACAGCAAACTCAAAGAGCTCTCCGAAAACCCTTTAGATTTAACCAAAAAAGGGGTCCTCTCTCCGAAACGGCTCGATCAAATGATCGCTGAGGGATTAGGGCTCAAACTTTTTTATTCTTCAGAAAGGGTAGATGAGTCTGTGCTAGAAGCTCTTTTTCAGCTCGCTGGCCAGGCTAATGCAGTTGAAAAAATGCACTGCATGCAGGCAGGCGAGACGGTTAACAAGATCGAAGGTCTTGAGAGTGAAAACCGCCCCGCTTTGCACACGGCCATGCGTGACTTTTTTGACGATTGTGAGCAAACTCCAAAAGCAAAAGAAGCGACCAAATTAGCGTATGATGAGTGTGAAAAGCTCAAAATATTTTTAGAAGAAATCGGCGATCGCTTTACTCATCTCGTTCAAATTGGAATAGGAGGTTCTGATCTCGGCCCTAGGGCGATTTATCTGGGCTTGAAAGCCTATCAAAAGCCCGAGCGTAAAATCCACTTTATCTCCAATGTCGATCCCGATGATGCGGCATCGGTTGTCGAGCAGGTCGATCTATCCAAAACTCTCTTTGTGATTGTCTCTAAATCCGGGAGCACTCTCGAGACATTGACCAATGAAGCCTATATTGTTGACCGGCTTAAAAAAGCCGGACTCAATCCTCAAAACCATCTGGTGGCTGTCACCGGCAAGGGAAGTCCCATGGCTGACCCTGGGAAATCTTTGCAATCGTTTTATATCTGGGAATATGTGGGGGGACGCTATTCGGTTACTTCCATGGTCGGAGGTGTGACACTTGCGTTTGCTCTTGGAATGGATCGATTCCTCGATTTCTTGCGCGGGGCATCGGCAATGGATAAACACGCAAAAACTCCCGATCCCAAAACAAATCTACCTCTTCTCGCTGCGCTTTTGGGGATCTGGAATCGCAATTTCTTGGGACATCATACCTGCGCCATCATTCCTTACTCTCAAGCCCTCTCACGCTTTCCCGCCCACTTGCAACAGCTCGACATGGAATCGAATGGAAAACATATCGACAAAGAAGGTCATCCTGTTGAATTTGAAACAGGACCGATCATTTGGGGAGAGCCCGGAACCAACGGGCAGCATTCATTCTATCAATTGATCCATCAGGGGACAACACTTCTTCCCCTAGAATTCATTGGATTTGTCAACAGCCAATACAACGCAGATGTCGTTTACAAGGGGACATCTTCCCAAGAGAAGCTTCTATCCAATCTCATTGCACAATCGATTGGACTGGCGACAGGACAGAAAAATGACAATCTGAACAAAGATTTCACAGGAAATCGCCCCAATAGCGTTCTTCTTGCAAATCGACTCGATCCATATACGCTCGGGTTGATTTTGTCTTATTACGAGCACAAAGTCGATTTTCAGGGCTTTATTTGGAATATCAACTCTTTCGACCAAGAAGGGGTACAACTCGGCAAGGTACTTGCCCTGAAAATGATCGACCAATTCGCTGCGAAACGGGAAAACAAGCCCGTCGATGAAAAGACCTTTCCCTTAGGTGCAGCCTTTCTCAAACATTTGACCTGAATCTATTTCCAAGACTTTTTTATCTTGAAAAATCTCTTTATTTGCCGTTGGTGATGTCAGGAAGATTTGCCCCAAATGAGACAGCTTTTCTTGAAAATTCGCTTGTCTATCTTGGTCGAGATGTGCGCCAAAATCGTCTACACTGAAAAATGGCAAATCACCGCAGTGGCTTTTAAAATGCTCCCATTGGCAAATGCGCAACGCTCCAATGATCGAGTGTTTTTGTCCCATGCTCGCAAAGGATTTGACCGAAAGATCTCCAATTGTGAAATTCACATCATCGCGATGCGGACCATACAGAGTCGTTCCTACATAGAGCTCTTTTTTCCTATTTTTCTTCCAATATTCAAAAAGCTCTATGTGATTGGCAAGAGGAAGCGAGCTTTGATAATTGAATGCCAAGTGATCTGCTCCATTGGAAAGCTGACGCATTTTCTCTTGCAGAGGGGTTTGCAGATCTTGGATGATTTGGGAGCGTTTTTTCATCAGGTATTCGGCACTATGTGCCATCGTCTCTTCCCAAGGTTCGATCGCCACCTCGCTTTTCTTCTTTAAGAGTTCGTTGCGCTGGCGCATTGCCTTGTGGTAGCGGGCCAAATGGTGCAGATAAAGAGGGTCGATTTGCGCAAGGTGAATATCGAGAAATTTGCGACGAAAGGCAGGAGATCCAGAGACGATGGCACTATCTTCTGGAGCATATAGAACATGAGGAAGCAAGCCGAGGAGGGGAGTGAAGTGGGAATAGCTTGTCGCGTTGTACTCGACTTTTTTGGTCTCTCCGTCAAATGAAAGTTTCAAGCTCTGCTCAACGCCTTCTTTTTCAATGATCGCCTCGAGGTAGAAAAACCCAGCCCCTTCTTGGATGAGTTGGCTGAGTTGATGCGTGCGAAAGGATCGTCCAGTGCTGAGCAGATAGATAGCCTCGAGGAGATTGGTCTTTCCTTGGGCATTTTTTCCAGTGATCCAATTCACCCCCGGCGAAAAGTGCATTTCCGCCTGGGTGTAATTGCGAAAGTGGTGAAGATAGAGTTTTTTCAGCACGAATCTAGTTCTCGAGACGCATCGGCATGATGACAAACTCGGCCTTCGAAGAATCGGTGATGAGTCCTGGATTGTAGGAATCCGATACATTAAATTGGACGGTTTCATCTTTGCTTTTGGTGTGGCGCAAGATATCGAGGAAATAATGCGGGTTAAAGGCGATTTCAAGCTTGGGACCGCTGTAATTGACCGGCATGCTCACTTTGCCCTCACCAATGTCTCCGCTCGTCGCTGTGAGGTGCAAAGCTCCTTCTGCGAACGAAAATCGGACCGAGTTGCTTCCCTCTGATGTGAAAAGGGCCACTTGGCGCAAAAGGGAGATCAGCTCATCTCGATGCAAGGTGACCGTATTCTCCGTCTTCTGAGGAATGACGCGCGAGACATCGGGATATTGTCCTGAAAGAAGCTTGGAGATCAATGTGACCGAGCCCGATTCGATGGCGAGTTTTTCAGGCATCACTGTGAGCTTAATTCCCTCTTCTTTTTCATCGAGTATTTTCACTATTTCTTCTACCGCCTTTAAAGGCAAAATGTAGGAACCTGTCTCTTCTGAGTCGGTTTCCACTTCCACTTGGTTGCGGGCGAGGCGTTTCCCATCTGTTCCCACAAATGTGGCAAGATTTTTGACTTTTTGCATCATGATCCCGTTGAGGACTTGGCGCGAGTCGTCGCGCGCTGCCGCAAATGAAGTGCTCATGAGCATATCCTTAAAGACCTCTGCCTTGAAATTGAGCGTATAGCCCTCTGAGAGGTCGGGAAAGGCGGGGAATTCACTTTTGTGCATCCCTTGAATGCGAAAATGAGAGCTGCCAGAATGGATAACCGCCACTTCGGGAGAAGTCGTTTCAATTTCGATTTCGGGGGTTGTCAACTCGCGTATGAGTTGAAAAAGACGTCTTGCGGGAAGAGTGATGGCTCCCGCTTCTTCTACTTCTGCTTCGCCACAGGGGCAAGGCTGTTGCTTGGGCAACTGACCGGCCCGTAGAACTACCTTTAAGTTGTCGCGACTAAAATCTTTGGTCGAATCAATACGGATTACATCGAAAAGGCAAGGGTCTTCTGTAATATCCACCATCACACTAACGGCGATGTAATTGGCAAAGATGACAGCGGAATCAAATTGTAGGCTGACGTTTGTAGCAAGATTCTGAAACCACCACTGCGTAGACCCCCAATCTTCTTTAGGAACGTGGCCTTGTACACGGCTACGATAAACCATATCATACTGCTCAATTATACTTAGAAACCGCACCGCGAAGTGTCTTTGTGCACGGTTTTGCCACGCAAGTTTCTGCTGTTTGGTCATCGACATTTTATTTATGCCTCCAAGGTATCGGCTTAACTACTATCGCGTGAGCTATTCAGCCGATTTAACGACTTTCAAGTTGTCCCGCTCGTAGCTGCCGTTGTCGTCGATACGCACAACTTTATACAAACAGGGGTCTTCTGTAATATCAAAGCCCTCCATTACTGTATTAGTGATGTAAATGGCAAAGATAATGGCGAAGTCAAACTGTAGTTTAATAAGCCCGTCGGGAGATTCATACCAACAAAATCTTTCAGCACCTTCAGGTTTTTTTACTGGGTGGCGGAGTACCATATCATGTTGAGCCACGATGCGATCAAATTCTTTCTTAAAGTGGTCTTGTGCTTGCTCCTGCCATTGTAGGCCACGACGTTTGTTCATAAGTCATTCTCCTGAATATAAGTTTAGCAACATCTATTTTCTATCCAATCATCTTCACTCTTTAAGACCACCTGAAGATTGTCAGCCACAAAGCCGCGAGTCTCGTTTATTCGCCGAACCATATACAGTCTACAATCATTAGGATCGCTGGCCATAACTTCTGACAGCATGTAGTCGGCGAAAGCTGCGGATTTTCTCCAGCCGATTTGAGTTAGCTTTATGTCATGTACAGAATTAGGATCGAGAGCGGCGTAGTAACCGTTATCAATTTTCTCAACGCTATCGTCAAAATATTTCGTTAGAATCTCT